>NZ_LQYX01000035.1:153296-221333 GCF_001587475.1 Geobacillus sp. B4113_201601 | reverse complement strand
CTCGTCGCATCACGATCACCTTTCAAACGATCCCCCATTGCTCAAAAGAAACAACCGTTTTTCACCAGCCTTCTAGAGGGGCGGTGATTGACTCGCGCAACCGCTTCTCAGCATCATTTCTTAAACGGAAAATATGTGTACTTTTTCATCGACCCTATAGAAGGCGAGACGGCCGTGATGGAAAGAGCGGCTTCGCCGTTCCCTCAATTGGTGAACGCTTTGGGGAGCGGCTCTCGTTTTATGGCATCCGCCGGCGGTGAGGCCCCACCGCTGCTTTTTCACTGCTCTATTCGCGAGCGAGGGGCGAGAGATCGACCGGAAAGTCGCTCGTCGGCGCGAGGCAAACGACTTCTTCGTTGGTAAACGGGTGGCGGAATGTCAGTTTAACAGCATGGAGCGCATGGCGATGGAACGATGGTTGGCCGCCATACAGCACGTCGCCGACAAGCGGGTGGCCAAGATGCGCCAAATGGACGCGAATTTGGTGCGTCCGCCCGGTGTCGAGGCTCAGTTCAACGAGCGAGGTCGACGGGAACGTTTCGAGCACGCGATAGTGGGTCACCGCCACGGCTCCGGTTTTTGAGACGCGCCGGCGCGTCGGATGATGGCGGTCGCGGCCGATTGGGGCGGAAATGGTCCCTGATGTTGGCGACAAATGGCCGTGAACAAGGGCGACGTACGTCCGCCTGATGGCGCGGCGGGCGAGCAGTCGATCGAGCGTCGCTCCGGCAAGCGGATGTTTGGCAAATACAATCGCTCCGGAGGTGTCGCGGTCAAGCCGATGGATATGGCGGACTTTGGTCAAGATTCCTTGCGATTGCAAATAAAAAGCAACGGCGTTGGCGAGCGTGCCTGTCTGTCCCGGTTCCGATGGATGAACGTCTAGGCCGGCTTCCTTGTTCAAGACGAGCAAATGGTCGTCCTCCCATAACACGGAAAGCTCCCGGTATTCTGGAATGAGAAGAGACGGCTCCGGTTCGTAGGCGTAAAGCTGCAGACGGTCGCGCTCTTTCAGTTCCGTCCGCCATGAAACCGCTTGGCCGTTCAGTTTGACTCCCTGTTCCATTCGCCACCGATGGGCGAGTTTTTTCGAGGCAGCCCACACCTCTTTCAGCAATTGTTCAATGGTCAACCCGCTCCAGAAACGCGGGATCATGCATTCGAGCCAGTCCCCTTTTCGTTTCCACAAACGTTGTCGCACCTCCCAGTTCCCTGTAGTCGTGGAAACACTTTCTACCTCAATCCCCGCAGCGAATATGATACACTCATAGTATCCGTCTGAACGATGGAAAACGCAAGCATGGCGGCGAGAAAAGGTGGGATGAACGTTGAAAATGATGTATGCGGTAACTCCAGAGCAAGAAAACTATATGCATTATTTGCTCAACTACTTTTACAGCGGGATTTTCCCTTATTACTTTGATGACGAACAAATCCGGCAATTCGAGGAATGGGGTATTCTTTCGCTGGACCACGAGCGTGTTACATACAACGGGACGATGAAGGAAGCGTTCCACATCATCTCGGCATTGCAGTCGCTCATTACGGTGATCGAGTGGATCGGGGAGCGAGGGAAATGCGAGCCGTATGAATGGTTGTTTGTCCGCAATCAAACCATTTTGGCCCGCTATGGCATCACGTTCCCTTTTCAAGCGAACCAATTCGCCAAAAAGCGCGCGTTCCCGTGCAGCCAGTACGTTCCTGCGGCCAGCGAGTGGGTGATGTAAACGGACAAGGAGCCTAGCCGAAAGGCGCAGCTCCTCTTTATTTTGACCGGGAAATGGAGGAGAAAAACTCACGGAACGTTTGCTCATCATGGTACCCTTCGATTCGCTTCGTCTCTTTGCCGCCCTCGTAGTGGACGATCGTCGGGGTCGCTTCAATGCGGTAATCGTCCCAACCTTCTTCGAATTCAAGCAAGTTGAACAGCTGCAATTCAATGCCGAGTTGTTTGGCCAACGGCACGACAATGGGAGTCGTCCGCTGGCAATGCGGACATAACGGGCTGTAAAAGTAGACGGTCAGCGACTTGCCCGCGGCCAACTCCCGTTTGAGCTCGGCGGGCAAAACGATGTTGCGGTAGTTTGGGTCATCAAGCTGATCGACGGTGGCCGGATGCAAACGGTTTTTATGGAATGGATTTCCTTCTGATTCTTCTTTTTGCTCCAGCTTTGTCATCCAAGCAATAACGGCAAACAAAACAGCGACCAACCCACCCCAGATCACCAGTTTTTTCAAACGTTGTTCCTCCTTTTTTGCTGGCGCATCACGGCAACGCTTAGCAATGCGATGATCAAAAAAGCGGTAAGGGCCAGAAACGGGATGGTAATGAAACCTAGCCAGTTCATGTATTGCCCTGTGCACGGGATGCGGCCGCATTGGATGGCGTAATGCTGAAAAACAGGTATTTTTTGCAAAGCGTAATGATAGAGCGAAATCAAGCCCCCGATCACCGATAACGCCAAACTGTAACGGGCGGTGGAAAACTCCTTGCGGACGATGGCGATCCCTAAAATGATGACTTGCGGATACATGAAAATGCGCTGAAACCAACATAAGTCACACGGAATAAAGCCGAGCACTTCGGAAAAATACAAACTCCCTAGCGTGGCGACCAGCGCTGTCACCCAAGCGGCCAGCAGCAAGTTTTCCGCGCGTGTCTCCTTTTTCACTCCCGTTCACCTTCTTTCGTTCGCGCGCAAGAAATGTGGTTCACCTTTTCCTTTGCGGCTCAGCTTCATTATAATCGACCGAAATCGATGCGTCCATCAACAAGAAAGGGGAGAACGGCATTATTTTCTACCTATATCGTTCGGCAAACGAGCCAAACTAATCGGTGAAAGGGGAGGATCACATTGACGAACAACAGCGGAACGAAAGTGCAAGACATTATGACGAAAAACGTCGCGACCATTTCGCCGAATCAAACGGTGCAAGAAGCAGCGCAAATTATGAGCCAAAAAAATATCGGCGCGCTTCCGGTTGTGGAAAACGGGCAAGTGAAAGGGATGATCACCGACCGCGACATTACGTTGCGCGTATCGTCCCAAGGGAAAAACCCGGCGACCGTCAAAGTCGCTGAGGTGATGACGAATCAAGTCGTCACCGGCACGCCGAACATGAGCGTTCAAGATGCCGCTAACGTCATGGCGCAGCATCAAGTTCGTCGCTTGCCGATCGTTGAAAACAACCAGCTTCAAGGCATCGTTGCTTTAGGGGACATCGCCACGAACAGCGCTTCGAATGAAGCGGCGGAACAAGCGTTGACCAACATTTCTGAGCCGTCGCAGCCACAAGGCTAGCCGTAGAAAAAGGATGCCTTTATTGTCGAGGCATCCTTTTCCTTTTGGCAGGTATATTGTATGATGGGAACGAATACATAAACAGGAGAAAGAAAAACGGGAGGGAAAATGGATGGAATGGAGACAAAAATACGAACAATGGCTCCGCGAACCGCAGTTGCATCCGGAATTGCGGCAACGCCTAGAGCAGCGTCGCGACGATGAACGGTGGCTCGAAGATTGCTTTTACAAAAATCTCGAGTTTGGCACCGGCGGCATGCGCGGGGAACTCGGCCCCGGAACGAATCGCATGAACATCTATACGGTCCGGAAAGCGTCAGAAGGATTGGCCCGATACATACAATCGTTTGGCGATGAAGCGAAGCGGCGCGGTGTCGTGATCGCTTATGATTCGCGGCATCAATCGCCGGAATTCGCGATGGAGGCGGCGAAAACGTTGGCCACAAACGGCATTCAAGCGTATGTATTTGACCAATTGCGCCCGACGCCGGAGCTGTCGTTTGCCGTTCGGCACTTGCGGGCGTTTGCCGGCATCGTCATCACCGCGAGCCATAATCCGCCGGAATACAACGGCTATAAAGTGTACGGCGAAGACGGCGGACAACTGCCGCCCGCTGTCGCCGATGAGGTCATCCGTTATGTCAATGAAGTGGAGAATGAGATCGCTGTTTGTGTTGAGGATGAGGAAGTATTAAAGCAAAAAGGACTGATTCGGATCATCGGCAAAGAAATCGATGACGCGTACATTGACGCCGTCAAAACGATTTCGCTGCATCCGGAGCTGGCCAAGGAAACAAAGATGACGATCGTGTTTACGCCCCTTCACGGCACGGCAAACAAGCCGGTGCGCCGCGCGCTCGTCGAGCTCGGTTACCAAAACGTCTTTGTCGTCAAGGAACAAGAACAGCCGGATCCGAACTTTTCAACCGTCGCTTCGCCCAATCCGGAAGAGCATGCAGCGTTTGCCATGGCGATCGAGCTTGGCGAACAAGTGAACGCCGATCTGCTCATCGCCACTGATCCGGACGCGGATCGGCTCGGTATTGCGGTAAAAAATGGGGAAGGGGAGTACATCGTCTTAACCGGCAACCAAACGGGCGCGCTGCTGCTTCATTATTTACTGTCGCAGCGCAAAGAAAAGGGGTTGCTTCCACCCAATGGGGTCGTCTTAAAGACGATTGTCACGTCCGAGTTTGGGCGGGCGATCGCCGCCTCGTTCGGTTTGGAGACGGTCGATACGCTGACCGGGTTCAAATTCATCGGGGAAAAAATCAAGGAATACGAACAGACGGGACAGTATGTGTTCCAGTTCGGGTATGAAGAAAGCTACGGGTATTTGATCGGCGACTTCGTTCGCGATAAAGATGCCGTGCAGGCGGCTGTCCTAGCGGCGGAAGTGTGCGCTTTTTACAAGCAGCAAGGGCTGTCGTTGTATGAAGGGCTTCTTCAATTGTTTGCCAAATACGGCTACTATCGTGAAGGGCAACAATCGCTCACGTTAAAGGGGAAAGAAGGAGCGGAGGCGATCGCCGCGATTTTGGCTTCGTTCCGGCAGCAGCCGCCGGTGGAGGTCACGGGGAAAAAGGTGACGGTGATCGAGGATTACAAAACAAGGGAGCGGACGAACACAGTCACCGGAGAGAAAACGGCGCTCACCCTCCCGGCTTCGAACGTGTTGAAATACGTATTGGAGGATGGCTCGTGGTTTTGTTTGCGTCCGTCAGGGACGGAACCGAAAATGAAAGCGTACTTTGGCGTGAAAGGGACATCGCTCCAAGACAGCGAGGAGAAGTTGGCCACGCTGACGGGTGCCGTCATGCGGCGAGTGCACGACGTCCTGCGCGCGGTGTCGCCTTCTTACGCTCCGTAACGGGCGGACAAACAGCGGCGGGGAATTGGACGAAAAACCAATTCCCCGCTTGCTTTAGGAGTAAAAATGGGCGTACGCCTCCGTCCCCGTTTGTTGTTCGCTGACTTCAAGGGCATGATCGATGTAGCGCAACAGAGCGTGGAGCCGCTCTTGAATGATCGAGTAATCATGCTCGAAATTATAAGCGTGAAGGAACTTTTCGATTTTTTTGGATAGCATATCATCGGGCGTGCGCACCATTAAAATCAGCAAATTGTCCCATTCCGAGCGATGCGTGTAATAGAGCGCCTTATCGTAGTCGACGGTGTTCAAGCGGCATGCCTCCTTTGTTGGGAAGGAGTCATTGTTAGTGTATGACGCCCTCCGTTTTTGTTGCCCTGTAAATGTTGTGACAGAAGGTAAAATATAAATTATACCCGAAACGGAGGAGAAAAAAGAAAAGAAAATATTGCAATTTTGTGACAAGAATAGTATCCTCTAAGTAAGGGGATGATGAGAATGAATCAACGACATGAAGGACAACAAATGACCAACATGTGCAAATGGATGGCGTCCGTCGGCTTAACGGTCGGAACAGCGCTTTTTTTGCTCAGTTTTATCGCAAACGCTTACAACAAAGACTTTTTCCTTACCATTGTCAGCCTTGGAATTATCGGCGCTTCGATGGTGATGTTCGGGTTCGGCTTGTTCATCGGTCTGCTCATGGAGACGTATCGCCGCGATTCGACCGAACACGTATAGCAGGAGCCGAAAAACGAAAAACACCGGCGTTCAGTCCGGTGTTTTTCGTTTTTGTTGTACCCACCACCAGAAGAGGGCGGAGCTGAAAGCGATCACGAAGGCGAGAAGAAAAAACGGGCGATAGGCGTGGAGGTATTGTTTGACGGCCGTCCAGCGGCTTTCAAAATAAGCGCCGATCGTCAAAAACACCGCCACCCACACCATGGCTCCGCTGTAGGCAAATAGGGCAAACTTTCGCCATTGGTAGGCGTTCGTCCCGGCCCAAAAAGCGGCGAGATGCCGAACGCCGGGGATGAAATAGCAAATAAACAGGACAGTTGGACCGAGTTTCGCAAATAGCGCTTTCGTTTGCTCGAGCCGTTTTTCCGTCACGTGGAGCTTAGGACCAAATCTGTGTAAAAACGGTAACCCGAGCGTAATCCCGAGCGTGTAGCTGAGCGAGATGCCTATAACGGCGCCAAGCCAGCAAAAAAGGAAAGTGAGCGGATAGGAAAACGAACCGGTCGATACGCGGTAGCCGGCATAAGTCAGCAGCAATTCATCAGGAATCGGCAGCCCGACGATGCCGAGCATGAGCGCGATCATAATGCCGATATAGCCGAAATGGTCGATGAGATGGTGCAAATAATGTTGCAAATAACCACCACGCTTTGCCGCAATTTCTTGTATATGACCATTATAAGCCAACGGTCCCCAAATGAAAATGGGGCGCTGCGCGTTCATGACAAACGATCGAACGTATCAAACCGCCGTTTCCCTCATACATTGTGGTAAGAAGAAAAGGGGGGAATTGGATGCGGCAGGACGAGCTGAAAGAGCTGGAGCGGGCGATTGCGGAGATTACGGAAATTGCCGAAGGATTTGGCCTTGATTTTTATCCAATGCGCTATGAAATTTGCCCCGCGGACATTATTTACACGTTTGGCGCCTACGGCATGCCAACGCGATTTTCCCATTGGAGCTTTGGCAAACAGTTTTACAAAATGAAACTGCACTACGACTTAGGATTAAGCAAAATTTACGAACTCGTCATCAACTCGGACCCTTGCTACGCGTTTTTGCTTGATACGAATACGCTGATCCAAAACAAACTGATCGTCGCCCATGTGTTGGCGCACAGCGACTTTTTCAAAAACAACGTCCGCTTCAGCAACACAAAGCGCGATATGGTGGAAAGCATGGCGGCGACAGCAGAGCGAATCAAGCATTACGAACATCAATACGGAAAACTGGAAGTGGAGAAATTTTTAGACGCCGTCTTGGCGATTCAAGAGCATATCGATCCCTCGCTCTTGCGTCCGAAGCTGTCGTGGACGTGGGAAGATACGGAAGTGTATGAAGAAGAAGAGGAGGCGAAAACGCCAACGCCGTATGACGATCTCTGGTCGCTTGATGAGCGAAACAAGCCAAAAACGCCGCCGCGCAAAAAACGGCGCAAGTTTCCGCCGCAGCCGGAAAAAGATGTGCTGTTGTTCATTGAAGAATACAGCCGTGAGCTGGAGGACTGGCAGCGCGACATTTTGACGATGATGCGCGAAGAAATGTTGTATTTCTGGCCGCAGCTCGAGACGAAAATCATGAACGAAGGCTGGGCTTCGTTTCGCAAAGGAGCTTAAATATGTAAATGAGAAATCACTTGTATACGAAAGTGATTTTTTTATTTTCTTGATGTTAAAATGTTTAAATATTGCACATTTGATTAATGGTTTGCTGCATGGTTCGATAATGTTTAGTGATCATGCTAAAATAACGTTTGTAATACATTTTGGTTAACCATAGATTTCTTTGACAAATGGGAAATTGTATAATTTGTTAAATGTTAAAAGGATTGTTTCTTTTCTTTGTCAAATAATTTGTAGTAAATAATATTAGAAATTTAAAGGGGATATATGGCGGAATGGACGCAAAGGATTTGTTACGTATTATAGACGATGGGGAAAATGCCGAATTGGAATGTAAAGCAGCCAAAGGTGGTCTGCCGAAAGATGTTTGGGAAACGTATTCTGCTTTTGCAAATACAAATGGCGGTATTATTTTGCTTGGGGTCGAGCAAAAAGGACAAGAGTTTTTCCCAGTCCATGTTGATGCAAAAAAGTTAGTTAAAGACTTTTGGGACGGAATTAATAATCCACAAAGAATTAGCAAAAATATCTTAGTGGATCGAAATGTAGAAATTGTTGAAGTTGATGGGAAAGAAATCGTGAAAATTTATGTTCCAAGGGCTTCACGTGAGGACAAGCCAATTTATATTGGTCATAATCCTTTTACAGGTACATATCGCCGCAATTATGAAGGGGATTATAAATGTACTAAGGAAGAAGTACAACGAATGATAGCGGACCAGTCGCCAATTCCTCAAGACAGCAAAGTTCTTCCCAATTACGGTTTAAATGATTTGAATATGGAATCGGTGAGAAGTTATCGAAATCGCTTTTCTTCTTTGAAACCAGATCATCCTTGGAATGGTTTAGAACTGAAGGAATTTTTATATAAAATTGGAGCTTTGGGAAGGCTACGCGAAACCAACGAGGAAGGGCTAACATTAGCCGGGTTGCTCATGTTTGGGGAAGAGCGCAGTATTACAGAGTATTTACCGCAGTATTTTTTGGAATATCGGGAAAAGAGTTCGGATGTGCCAGGAGATAGATGGACAGATCGGATTATTTCTTCCGATGGCACTTGGTCGGGGAATTTGTATGATTTTTATTTCAAAGTGATCCGTAGACTAACGGATGATTTAAACATTCCTTTTCAAATGGAGGGGCTTTTTCGCAAGGATGATACAAGGGTGCATGCTGCTCTTCGTGAGGCTTTAGTTAATACGTTGGCTCATGCCGATTACTACGGGCAACGCGGAATTGTTGTCGAAAAGGAAAAGATGTTATTTCGATTTTCTAACCCGGGTGTTCTTCGGATTCCTTTGCAACAAGCACTAAAAGGTGAAATAAGCGATCCGAGAAATCCAACCATTTTTAAAATGTTTATGTTAATTGGGCTCGGTGAACGAGCAGGATCAGGGATTGAGAATATTCATTTGGCGTGGAAAGAACAACATTGGACTGCCCCGGAATTAATCGAAGAATTTCAGCCGGATCGCACAATTCTTACGTTACGAACAACTTCATTGTTACCGCAGGAAAGCGTCGATTTTCTAAAAGCAGTTCTTGGGAAACAGTATAAATGGTTAACCAATGATGAAGTATTAATTTTAGTGACAGCACATCAAGAAAATTATGTGACCAATACGAGATTGCAAAGCCTGACAGATAAAAAGAGTGATGAAATAAGCAAATTATTATCCGGACTGGTGGAAAAAGGATATTTAGAACCAAATGGACAAGGAAGAGGTACAAAATATAAGCTAACGGAAATGTTTTATCAAAAGTCTATAGGGAACTCCAGATATAATCGAATAAGCTCCGGACCTAGTGCTAATAACTCCGGACCTAACGCTGCTAACTCCGGACCTAACGAAAACGAACAAACAAAAGATCATGAAAAAGTGCTATTGGATATTTCTGAATTGGCAAGAAAGAAAAAGAGATTACATCCTTCCGAAATGGATGAGATCATTTTAAATCTTTGTGCAATTAAGCCGTTAACGCTCAAAGAATTAAGTGAATTACTGAATAGGCAGATGGATCCTCTTCGCAAAAAGTACATTTCACGATTGCTTAAGGAAGGAAAGTTAGAACTGCTATATCCGGAGCAAGTAAATCATCCGAAACAAGCATATATGACACGATCTCTTTTTAACCAGCATTAGGATATTGGATTCCTAATGCTGGTTTATTGTTATTAGACAAATTTCTCGATGATGTATAAAAGTTTGTGTAAAACATTTTGCTAGAACAAAAGAAAAAAGGTAGGGTATTCTCTGATTGGACCAAAAATCTTAGAGAAAGGAGAACCCTACCTATGTCTAAAAGAAGTATACCGAATGTCGACTGGGCAAATCAACTGGAAAGTGTTATTCGTCAATTTGTGAAAGAAAAATTAGAGCTGATTATGAGGGAAGAAATCAAACATTTCCTCGAAATCGAACAGGCTCGAACACCGAATAGGAGAAACGGCTGCTATCTCCGTTGTGTTCGGAAAAAAGATCAATTCGAAATGGCGGAGGACCTGAAACTCATTTATCGTTCTCCGAATAAAGAAATCGCATTGGAGATGTTTCAACAGTTTCAATCCAAATGGTCTCACAAATACCCAAGGGAAGTCCAATCGTGGGCAAATGAGTTGGATGTCCTTCTCACCTTTATGGACTATCCGAGCAGTATTCGAAGTGTGATTTATACAACCAATGCCATTGAACGAACGATCAAAGAGATTCGGAAACGTCTAAAGCCGATGAACAGTTTGAGCAGTTTAGAAGCCGCGGAAAAAGTCGTGTATTTGACCATCCAAGATTTTAATGAGAAATGGGCAGGGCGAAAGTTAAGAGGATTTGCCGAAGCACAGGAAGCCCTCGAGCGAATGTTTGAAGAACGTTACAATTAACCAAATAATGTAAATATCAAACCAATACGATAAGGGGATTCTCCCTTTCTGCGCAATAGACTGAATATTCAGTCCCTCGTGTGGAGGAAACTAGTCCCCTATCCATTCCAAATCCATTTCAGAGATACCCTATCTATCTTGCATTACACAAAATTCTTGACGGTACCTATTATAACTGATCATATTATAGTTGACTAATATAATATGTTGATTTAGCTTTATAAATTGACAATATTTTGAACAATTTATTATTACGCTGAATATGTCCGCCCCTTATGATATATTAGTCATGTCTAATGTTATAAGAGGTGACAAGGATGAAATATAAGGGAATGATTGTTTTACTTCTGCTCACTTTGATCATTTCGGCTTGCAGTTCCAATAAAGAACAATCACATCAAGAGTATTCTTCCAATGGGGATTTGCAAGAAAAAACTGCTTCTGCTGACGTTTTACCGACCTTTTTGAAAGGTCAAAGTGAAGAGGTCCGCTTGGTATATCAAGCTGCTGGCAAATCAATAGAGTTGTTACAATGGATTCCTTGTTATTGCGGTTGTGCCGAGAGTGCGGGACATAAAAGTAGTATGAATTGCTTTGTCAAAAAAATCAATAAAGATGGTTCTGTTGTCTGGGATGACCACGGTACTCGTTGTGGTGTTTGCTTACAAATCGCAGCGGAATCCATTAAAATGAAACAAGAAGGTAAGTCTATAAAGGAAATTCGCCATTACATTGATGAAAAGTACAAAGAAGGTTACGCAAAACCAACTAAAACTCCAATGCCTTTATAATAAACAAACCTCACTTTTCCGAAAACGAAGGCTTTACAATCCTCCCACGGTGGAGGATTTTTTGTTTTCTTAAGGCATATTTTATAAGTTTGGCAGATATAAAAGTAAAGACAACTTAGTACAAGGGGGATGATGGATGAACTCACTTTGGCTTTTAGGGTTTTCTGCTTCTGCTATTGGAATGTTATCTGGCGGAGTGATTGCTTGGTTGTTTAAAGGCTGGCAAAAAGGAACGCCAACCATTTTTTCAGTATGTAGTGGTATGATATTTGGACTGGTCACGATGGAAATTTTGCCTGAAAGCATAGAAATTGGAGGTTGGTTTATTGCTATTGTCGGATTGATTTTTGGTTATTTTATTTATAAGCATCTAGAAAAGGTTTCTCATCATGTGATCATTATTACCAATGACGCTAAAAAAGACTTATTTGTACATTCTGGTCTATTTTTAACATTCAGTATTGCCCTACACAATTTTCCAACAGGCATCGCACTTGGAGCCAATACTCACGATTCATTGACTAAACCAATGATGACTGCGATTATGCTTCACAATATTCCAGAAGGTATTGCTGTTTTTACTCCCTTGCTGATGGCTGGGTTTGGAATTCTCAGCATCATACTTGGGGCAACCATAGCCTCCGCCCCCGTAGGAGTTGGAGCCTTCATAGGAAGCAATTATGGAATGGGGGTCCCTTGGCTAGTAGCAATGATTATCGCGTTGGCGATGGGGGTCATGCTTTCCGTGACGGGAAAAGAGATTTTCGGAACAGCTTTACGCACATCTACAAAAATATACTGCGTTATCATAGCTATAATCGGTTTTGTATTGGTTTCATTTTACTTATTTTTTCTGTAGGCTCTGTTAAAAGCATGGTTGTTTTCCATGGAAAGACGAATGAACTCCCATCATCTGTGGTGAAGCTCGCTCTAAGGATGACTAACTGGCAATAATGTTCCATTATAGGTATAGTTTTTTTGGGGTAAAGATTTTCGATAGAACCTTTCCCCCATTTATTTGATTAGTGCTGATATTCTCCTTGATTAGATAGATAAAACATTCGCTTTTTAAACATAAAGAACAAAAAGATGGCACGAACAAATAAATCTATAGCTATCGATAACCAAACACCAACTATACCCATTCCTAATTGAATTCCCAATATATAAACACCTACAACACGAATGATCCACATTCCTATAGCTGTACTGTACATTGGACTTTTGGTATCTCCTGCCCCCTGTAAAGCACCTGCTAAAACTAAGCCAACAGCCAACGCTGGTTGAGCAAATGCATCAATTCTTAATGCCGTAGTCACCATATCGATTGCGTTTTTATCTGTGGTAAACCAAGCTGCGAACCAAGGTGAAAAGAAAAACAATATAATTCCGACGAAGGACATAAACCCTACGGCAATTCCTGTGGTTAGCATTCCGTATTTATAAGCTTCTTTTTCAAGTTTAGCCCCAATGCTTTGCCCTACCAATGTCGTAGCAGCTACAGCTAAGCCATAACCCGGCATATAAGAAAAGGTTTCAATATTTCCTGCAATTGTATGAGCGGCATAGGTTTCGGTACCGATTCGGACAATCAATCCAAAATAGAGTACCTGACCCAAACGCATAATAAGCCTTTCTGCTGCTGCCGGTCCAGATAACTTTAAAATTGGAGAAGTAAATGATTTACTTGACGTACCGCCAAAAATCGAGAAAGAAACTTTGGACTTTTTAATGTAATAATAAAGAGCGATTGCACCTAGAATACGAACAATTACCGTTGCCCAAGCTGCACCGGCAACCCCAAACCCATTAAACCATAGTCCGAATATGAGGATGTAATCTAATGCAATATGAATAAAATTAATCCACCAACTAACTTTCATTGGTGTTTTTGTATCCCCAGCAGCTCTTAAAATACTTCCAAAAATAAACATAAGGGAAATGAAAATGGATGGTCCCGCAACAATACGAAAATAAACGGTTCCATCAGCCAAAACATTGGGTTCCGCACCCATTATTCGAAGTAGTGGTTCAGCAAACAATAAAGTAATAATACCCAATAATAAGCCTGCTATAGAAGAAATCCAAGTTGATTGTTTTGCTACAGCCTTTGCCTTTTCAAAATCCCCGGCTCCTATATAACGAGCAACAAGCGAGGACGTACCTACTCCGATTGCCATAAAAACCGCGATATATACAGCTAAGACAGCATTAGCCACACCAACTGCGGTGACTTCATTTAATCCGAGTTTAGAAACAAAAAGAGTATCGACAAAACCAACCACAGTTTGGAGAATATTTTCAATCATGGCTGGAACAGCCAAGGAAATGATCATGGAAATCTTTTGTTTGGTTGTTTGCTCCTGAATAATGCGTTCTGAAAGCATACCAATCACTTCCTAACGTATGAAATTATCTAAAGCTTTTTTTAAATCGTTTAATACTTGATCTTCATTGCCTTGGTGTACGGCATCAACAAGACAACTTTCCATATGGTCTGCAAAGATCACTTTTGCCGTGCTATCCAAAGCTTTTCTAACTGCTGCAATTTGCAAAAGAATATCTGGACAATCACGCCCTTCAGCAGCCATTTCCTTAATAGCTCTAACGTGTCCTTCGATTCTTGCTAATCGGTTAATAACTTGTTTTCGGTATTTATGTTCATGATTGTGTCGATGACTATGTTCACGATTTTTTTCACTCATACTAATCCCTCCTTAAATAATAATATCCCCCCATGGGGGATATGTCATTATAAAAAATCCCACCTAAAAAAGATGAATCTTTACATCATGAAGTCACCTATTGCACTAACGGGAATCGATAGTTCAAGATGGAAAAGAAAAAAGACCGACATAAAATAACGGGTTCAGTTAAGAGGTGGAAAGATTAAAATGACAAGCAAATTGGCGTTCAAACTTAAAACAGTTTTGGAACGTCTTTTTTCTTGTCATATCACAAGACATCGCTAAAAATATGAAAGCGGATGTGACACAACTAAAATGTGGGGATGATATGGTATACAGAACGTAACAAGGAGGATGCTAAAAATGAAACCCAAAACGAACAATAAAAAGCGGTCATTTTGAATCGATCGATAAACTGCATTCATACGGAGGTTTCTAATGAACAGGGATAAAGACAAGAAAGAAACAGAAAAAAAAGAGGAACAAATACAACAAACAAGTAATGAGGATAACGTCATACGGGAACTTGAAGAAGAATTTACAAAAGATGTGCTGATATTTTAAAGGACAGCTCACTGCTGTCCTTTTTATACCCTTAAATCGGCATGTTGCAAGTCCGATTTTTCCACTTGAATGGTCGTATGCAAGATGTGAAATTCTTCTTCAATCCGTTGGATAGACTGTTTCAAAATGTCCTGACTATCCTTGGTATCATCGATGAGCAAATGGCAACTGAGCGAATCCAACCCAGAGGTGATTGTCCAGACGTGTAAATCGTGAACATCTTTTACCCCCTCAATGGACTGAAGCGTTTGCTTTACTTTCTCCATATCAATGGTAATCGGCGTTCCTTCCATCAGGATGTGGAAGGAGCTGCTTACTACACCCCAAGCGCTTTTTAGGATTAATAGCGACACGACAACACTGATGATGGGGTCAGCCACATACCAGCCGAAGAAGTACATTACAATCCCTGCCACGATTGCCCCAACTGCACCTAATGCATCAGAGATAATATGCAAATAGGCACTTCGCACATTTACATTTTCTTTGGTATCACTCTTTTTTGTTAAAATAAATGCGCTAGTCATGTTTGCCAACAATCCAATGGTAGCAATGAGCATCATTGTACCACTTGAGACTGTTGGAGGTTCAAAAAAACGTTTATAAGCTTCGTAAGAAATAAATCCCGCAATGACGAATAAGAGCAGTCCATTCAACAGAGCTGCCAGTATTTCAAATCGGTAAAAACCGTATGTTTTTCGTGGAGAAGGTGGTCTTGCGGCGAACCACATAGCGACTAAGCTCAAAGCTAGAGAGCCAATATCGCTTAACATATGCCCTGCGTCTGATAATAATGCTAGGCTATTCGTCAATAGTCCGCCAAAGAACTCCAAAACCGTTATCCCCGAAGTAATAAGAAGAGCGATCATTAATCCCTTTTTGTTATCCGGTACGTGGGAATGATTATGATTGTGTCCCATATCATCAGCCTCCTTCCATTCATTATGAGCTAAATCATACATTTTCATTAAAAACATTTCCTAAACTTGACAAAAAAATGAATGTAAAATATGATACATACATATGAACATATGCTCATATATAATAAATAAGGTGAGGGAAATCATCATGAAGACAGAAGACCATTCTTTCTTAAAATCTGAAACCATTGAAAATGTATCGTAAATATTTAAGGTATTATCTGATCCAACAAGAATCAAAATTCTTTATTTGTTATCGCAAGAAGAGTGCAATGTCAATCACATTGCAGAAGTGTTGGAAATGTCTCAATCAGCCGTTTCCCATCAGCTTAGTATGTTACGAAATCTGAGACTGGTTAAGTATCGCCGTGAAGGAAAAACACTGTTTTACTCCTGCGATGACGAACACGTTATTTCATTATTAAAACAAGCCATTGACCATGCTGAACATCATTAAGGAGGCAATTTTATCGTGCATCATCACCACCATCATTCTCACGACCACCATGGTCATCACCATCACCACGGACACCATCACCACGACCACGGCAGAGAAGGTAATAAAAAAGGGCTTACGATTGCCCTTCTCATTACCGCTGGAATTATGTTATTAGAGTTTTTTGGAGGTTTAATCACAAACAGCCTAGCCCTTCTTTCTGACTCTGGTCATATGCTTAGTGATGCCAGTTCACTTGTTCTTAGCTTAGTTGCAATTTGGTTTGCCACCAAACCAGCTTCCCCAAATAAAACGTATGGCTTTTATCGTTTTGAAATTTTAGCCGCTTTATTTAATGGAGTTACCTTGTTTGTTATCGCTGGGTTTATCGTATGGGAGGCTATTCAGCGTTTTTACAACCCACCAACCGTAGCTAGCGGCTCTATGATGCTGATTGCGTCCATTGGACTTTTTGCCAATCTTTTAAGTGCCTGGGCGTTAATGAAAAAAGGGGATGTAAAAAATAATGTCAATCTGCGTAGTGCCTATCTTCATGTGATCGGTGACGCTTTGGGTTCCGTAGGTGCTATCATCGCTGGGCTTGTCATGTGGCTCTTTAGTTGGTATGTCGCTGACCCCATTATTTCCATTTTGGTTGCCTTATTAATCTTGAAAGGCGCTTGGGGAGTGATTAAACATACGGTTCACATTTTGATGGAAGGAACGCCAATTACCATTGACCAAAATGAAGTGAAAAAAGCCTTAGAAAGTATTGAAGGAGTGATTAACGTTCACGACCTTCATATTTGGACAATTACTTCAGGGTTAGACTCATTAAGTTGCCATATTTTGATTGAAGATCATCAAGACAGCCAAAAGGTTTTACAAGAAGCGATCCATTTTATTGAGGACCACTTTAAAATTCAGCATGCAACCATTCAAATTGAAACCTCTCAAATCCATCACGGGGAAATGAAAGTTTAATCCTTTTCAGAAGAAAGGTGATAAAATGCAACACATCGTTGATGTTCTGGTTATCGGTGCTAGTCAGGCAGGACTAGCGATGGGATATTATCTGAAACAAAATAATATATTGTTTGCCATTGTTGGCAAGGAAAATCGAATCGGAGATGTTTGGAGAAACCGATATGATTCCTTAGTTCTTTTTACTCCTCGCTGGTTCAGTTCTTTGCCAGGAATGGCTTTAAAGGGTGACCCGAACGGATATCCAACCAAGGATGAAATTGCCGATTATTTAGAGGATTATGCTCAAAAATTTGAATTACCTATTCATCTGAACACAGAAGTCATTTCCCTTCAAAAAGAAGATGAGATTTTTAAAGTTACAACCAATAATGGTAATTATGTGGCAGAGAAAGTGGTTGTAGCAACGGGTCCTTTCCAAAAGCCATACATTCCACCATTTGCAGAAAGCTTATCCGATAAAGTGTATCAAGTGCATACATCCCGTTATTTGAATCCATCTCAATTACAAGAAGGCTCTGTTTTGGTAGTCGGTGCGGGAAATTCAGGGGCACAAATTGCTGTTGAATTGTCCGAAGACAGAGAAGTTTATTTATCTGTAGGTCATAAAATGAAGTTCTTTCCACTTGAAATAATGGGTAAAAGTATTTTCTGGTGGTTTAAAAAATTAGGTTTATTAAATGTCCATATCAACAGCTCGTTAGGTCAGTTTATCAGTAAGCAAAGTGACCCTATTTTCGGTAAAGAACTGAAACATTTAATACAAGAAGGCAAAATTAAAATTAAACCCAGAACAGAAAGTATTTTAGGAGATGTTATTTCTTTTGCAGATAACAGTCAAATTCAAGTTCAAAATGTCATTTGGGCAACTGGATTTTATTCTGATTACAGTTGGATTCAAATTCCGAATGTTTTAGACCATAGAGGAAAGCCCATTCACCAAAGAGGGGTAACTTCTGTGAAAGGATTGTACTTCTTGGGATTGCCGTGGCAGTATCGAAGGGGATCTGCTCTTATTGGAGGAGTGGGTGCCGATGCAGAGTATTTGATAAATGATATTTTAAACCATTGAAGGTGCTTGCAATGTTGTGGTTAGAACTTTTTATAGCCCTTCTAAGCTTAGCGTAAGTGGGAGAGTATTCATTCAAACATAAGCTTCAAATATCATTAAATGGTTTGAACAAGGTCAGTACCTTGTTCAATATTTTAGCGATCTTAAACTAACAAACGATAAAAGTTTCCATTGACTAAAAAAGTTTCTGATGTACAATTTATTTAGGCAACATTTTCTTTGCTCTTACATATATCTAATTCTAAGTTGTAGGAGCAAATTTTTTTACCCCAAAAGTTTCCTTAATGCAAAATATTTAGCGAAAACCAATCATGAGGTGATCATCATGAGTGAAAATAGAAAAAAACTGCCGTTAGTCGTTGAGGAAGGTTGGAGAAAGAAACGGACACAACCAACATTGCCCGAAGTATATAGAAGTTTGCGTATACCAAAAACGGGTTCTTGGATGAAAAAGTTTCTTGCGTTTGCTGGACCAGGATACTTAGTTGCCGTGGGGTATATGGACCCGGGAAACTGGGCGACTGATATCGCAGGAGGTTCCCAGTTCGGATACACGTTGCTTTCCGTTATTTTGCTTTCCAATTTAATGGCAATATTGCTTCAAGCATTGGCTGGCAAGTTGGGAATTGTAACGGGAAGGGATTTAGCCCAAGCTTGTCGCGACCATTACAGCAAGCCTGTAGCAATGATCTTATGGGTTTTATGCGAGTTGGCAATCGCAGCTTGTGATCTAGCCGAAGTGATCGGTTCGGCAATCGCTTTGAAATTGTTGTTTGGCATTCCGTTAATATATGGAGTGATTATTACAGCTCTGGATGTACTGGTCGTATTGCTATTACAGAATAAAGGGTTTCGTTATATTGAAACGTTGGTAATTGTTTTAATTCTAACCATTGGTGCTTGCTTTGTGACTGAAATCTTTCTTTCTAAGCCAGATGTAGGTGGCATATTGAAGGGATTTGTTCCAAGCCCAGAGATTATTAACAATCCATCCATGCTCTATATTGCAATCGGTATTTTAGGTGCAACCGTAATGCCTCATAATCTTTATCTGCATTCTTCCATTGTGCAGACACGTCAATACGAACAAACCAGCTCGGGTAAACGACAAGTGATCAAATATGCCACTTGGGATTCAACCATTGCACTCTTTTTCGCTTTATTTATTAATGCATCTATCCTTATTGTTTCTGCTGCTACATTCCATAAAGCAGGAATGAAAGATGTTGCGGAGATTGAAGATGCTTATCACTTGCTTGCTCCACTGCTTGGAACAACACTTGGAAGTATTTTATTTGGAGTTGCTTTGTTGGCTTCTGGTCAAAACTCCACATTAACAGGAACCTTAGCTGGTCAAATTGTGATGGAAGGTTTTCTAAACATTCGCCTTCCTGCTTGGTTAAGAAGGCTGATCACTCGATTGATTGCCATTGTCCCAGCCGTTGTTGTAACTGCTCTTTATGGCGAAAGCGGAACGGCTCAATTACTTATTTTGAGCCAAGTTATTCTTTCTTTACAGCTCTCTTTCGCGGTAGTGCCTCTCGTTCAATTCACTAGCGATAAAAAGAAAATGGGCGAGTTCGCAAATCCATTATGGTTGAAAGTTCTTGCTTGGATGGTAGCGATGGTGATTATCAGCTTAAACGCATATTTATTGTTCCAAACATTCTTTGGTTAAGAAATAGTAAACCTCATTATCTTTTTGCGGATAATGAGGTTTATTGTTTTTAGCTAATAGAATTTTTTGATGTAGCTAATTAAATGAAATGCCTGGTAAATATTAGGTTGATTTTTTACATCCAATTCTTTTTTGTTTTTCATTCAAATAAATGTTTGAATAATAAAAGAAATGAGGTATAATATATTCAAACGGAAATTTGAATATGAAAGGGGGATAATGAATGAGTAAGAAAGATACATGTGAAATTTATTGTTATGACGAAGAAAAAGTCAATCGAATACAAGGGGAATTGCAAAAAGAAGATATATCCAGTGTTGTCCTGTTGTTTAAAGCACTGGCAGATGAAAATAGGGCAAAAATTGCCTATTCACTTTGCCAAGATGAAGAGTTATGTGTATGTGATATTGCCAATATCATTGGGGCTTCTGTTGCAACCACTTCCCATCATTTACGGACTCTTTATAAACAAGGGATTGTAAAGTATCGAAAAGAAGGAAAGCTAGCATTTTATTCGCTGGATGATGACCATATTAAGCAGTTAATCATGATTGCGTTAGCACATGAGAAAGAGGTGAAAGTCCATGTCTGAACAACAAGCAAAATTATCTAAATCAGAAGTGAAAACCTACCGTGTTCAAGGATTTACTTGTGCAAACTGTGCAGCAAAGTTTGAAAATAACGTAAAAGCATTGCCAGGTGTTCAAGATGCTAAAGTAAACTTTGGAGCATCTAAAATTACCGTTTGGGGTACAACAACCATCGAAGAATTAGAAAAAGCAGGAGCTTTTGAAAACTTAAAGGTTCGGGAAGATAAAGAAAAATCAGTCAAGCGTGAACCTTTTTGGAAGCAAAAAGAGAACATTAAAGTGTATATTTCCGCCGTTTTGCTTGTGATCAGTTGGTTTTTAGGGAAGCAATACGGAGAAGAGCATATCTTTGCGACAATTGGATATGCTGCAGCAATTTTAATCGGTGGATATTCGTTATTTATAAAAGGTTTCAAAAACCTAGTTCGATTGAATTTTGATATGAATACGCTGATGACAGTGGCGATTTTAGGAGCTGCAGCGATTGGTGAATGGGGAGAAGGTGCAACGGTTGTTATTCTATTCGCCATTAGCGAAGCC
The DNA here is from genome assembly GCF_001587475.1 of Geobacillus sp. B4113_201601. Taxonomy (NCBI): domain Bacteria; kingdom Bacillati; phylum Bacillota; class Bacilli; order Caryophanales; family Anoxybacillaceae; genus Geobacillus; species Geobacillus sp. B4113_201601. The sequence goes on along the minus strand of NZ_LQYX01000035.1, from coordinate 200,658 downwards.
TTAGAGCGTTATTCCATGGATAAAGCTCGTCAATCCATTGAATCGTTGATGGATATTGCTCCAAAAGAAGCATTAATTCGTCGCGGAAATGAAGAAATGATGGTCCCTGTTGACGATATTCAAGTCGGGGATATTATGATCGTAAAGCCTGGTCAGAAATTAGCGATGGATGGAATCGTCATCAAGGGTACATCTACGCTAAATCAGGCTGCCATTACGGGAGAAAGTGTTCCAGTAACCAAAACAGTCGGTGATGAAGTCTTTGCAGGAACATTGAATGAAGAAGGGTTATTGGAAGTAAAAGTGACAAAACGAGTGGAAGATACAACTCTTTCGAAAATCATCCATTTAGTGGAAGAAGCTCAAGCAGAACGAGCACCTTCTCAAGCGTTTGTAGATCGTTTTGCCAAATACTATACACCAGCCATTATCATTTTTGCTCTTTTACTAGCCGTTATTCCTCCATTATTTATGGGTGCTGATTGGAGCGAATGGATTTATCGAGGTCTAGCTGTATTAGTGGTTGGTTGTCCGTGTGCGTTGGTTATTTCCACGCCTGTTTCGATTGTAACTGCCATTGGAAATGCAGCGAAAAACGGTGTGTTAATTAAAGGTGGTATTTATTTAGAGGAAGCAGGAAACTTAAAAGTGATTGCTTTTGATAAAACAGGAACATTAACAAAAGGTATTCCTTCCGTCACCGATGTAGTCACTTATAATGGCGATGAAAATGAACTAATGACCATTACAGCAGCCATTGAAAAAGGCTCACAACATCCACTTGCTTCCGCCATTATAAGAAAAGCAGAAGAAGATGGATTGAATTTTAATGATGTATCGGTTGAAGAATTCCAATCCATTACAGGTAAAGGGGTCAAAGCCAAAGTAAATAACGCAATGTATTATGTCGGAAGTCCAGGTCTTTTTGAAGAACTTCTTCCAAATGGCATCCAATCAGAAATAAAAGAACAAATTACAACCCTTCAAATACAAGGGAAAACGGTCATGGCATTAGGAACGGAAAAAGAAATTCTGGCGTTAATTGCCGTGGCAGACGAAATAAGAGAATCATCCAAAGAGGTTATTCGAAAACTTCATCAAGTGGGTATTGAAAAAACGGTGATGCTGACGGGAGATAACCAAAGAACAGCCGAAGCCATCGGAAAACAAGTCGGTGTTTCCGATATTAAAGCCGATTTACTTCCAGAAGATAAACTGAATTTCATCAAAGAGCTTCGCGACAAGTATCGAAGTGTTGCGATGGTTGGAGATGGTGTGAACGATGCACCAGCTCTTGCAGCTTCAACCGTTGGTGTGGCAATGGGTGGTGCTGGAACCGATACAGCCCTTGAAACAGCCGATATTGCTTTAATGTCTGATGATTTAAGTAAATTGCCATATACGATTAAATTGAGCCGCAAGGCTTTAGCAATTATTAAGCAAAACATTACCTTCTCTTTGGGCATTAAGGTGCTGGCGTTATTGTTAATTGTACCTGGTTGGTTAACGTTATGGTTAGCGATATTTGCGGATATGGGAGCAACATTAATCGTAACATTAAACAGCATGCGATTGCTAAATGTGAAAGAATAATGCAATAGTTGAAGAAGACACACAAAAAGACCGAATTTATTTCGGTCTTTTTGTGTGGTTTAAAAATCAACATTGAAATTTAACAAAGCCCTGATTAAAAACAGTCAAAACTAACAAAACAAATGACCTAAATTTTAGAGATCTTAATTAATTAAATGGGATTTTAATAAAAATGCTTGGCGCTTAAAGCCAAGCATTTCTTATTTTCCTAAAATTACTTAGGTAATGTCATAGGTATAACATTACCAACATATTTTTATTTTAAATAATTTTGAGCGGGGGAGAAGGAGATGGAAGTATATAATGTTCACCAAGCACTAAAAATACTTCAGGAATATTACATTACTGACTCAATTCAAATGGTTACTCGTTGGATCAGAGAAGGAAAGATTAAAGCAGAACGTTCGGCAAATCGAAAGGAGGGTTGGCGAATTTATCACGATGATTTATTCGAGTTTATTGAAGAACAGAGACCAGGTTTGCCTGAAGTAATGGGAGTTTATGAATGGTATGTAGAAAACTCTTTTTCAATGTTGGCGAATGACCATCGTGAAAAGCATAATAAATTGGATTCTGAAGAAGTTAAAGGTGATAGCACTCACTCGGAAGAATTAATGAAACAGCTCATGGAGGAGAAGAATCAATTAGAAAATCAACTCATTAATATGCAGGATGAGTTGAACTTGGTTTACGAGCAAATCACTGAATTAACGGTTAAAGTTCAAAAACTGGAAGAAGAAAATGCTTTTTTAATCGGTTTATATGAGCAAATGGATGAGATGTATCAAGAATTAGAAAAGAAAAATCAACAAGAAAGTAGTAATGAAACACCAAAAACAATGGAACGCAAATTAAAGAAAGAGATGTCTATTGAAGATTTTAAAATGATTTTCGAAAAAGTGATCAAGGGATACAAAAGTGAAACAATAAACTACATACAGCAAGAAAATAAACTAATCAACGAAATATATACGTTGTTTTTCAATGAAGATGGAGAGTTAAAAAACGAGGTTATTGATGATGGAGAATATATTTGTCCATTGACTAAGAAGAAGTATAAAAAAAATTTAAGATCCATGCTTAAAAACGCGATCCGAACCAAATTAGAACAAATCCTGAATTCAGTTGACGAAACAGTGTTAGCTAACGACTCGAGTCGTTAGTCTTTTTTACTTATCAAATAAATAAGGATTTGAAATGGAGTTAACAAACGAACCGAAACAAATAAAAGAAATTTATGACGAGGAGGAGAATCTCTCGTTCTGAAGAATAACAACAAATGGAGACAAGATAAGGCAAGTTTACTTCCGAATTTCACACTTTCGTTTGAATTTGTAAAGATTATGTTAAAGTCGTTTTTTTCTCTTGTTTTATATAAGTATGTAGTTATATACTTATTAAAGGGAAGAGTAAGTATGGTTATACTACCATATCCATTTCGTGGATATGAAAGATGTGACATCATTATTTAGTGTGAGAGGAACAAAATTGCAAATAAAGGGATTTAGGAGTATCATATTTCATTTTCGCTCATATATATAAGTAAATAACTATATAATCATAAAAGAATAGGAGGTGTTTCCATGCAAAAGACAGTAGTGGAAATAGAAAAAGCATCACACGTTTTAAAGTTGCTTGGTGATAAAACACGTTTAACGATCATGGCAATTTTAAAACAACGTGAGTGTTGTGTATGCGAGCTTCTTGAGGTGTTTGACATGAGTCAGCCGGCTATTAGTCAGCATCTTCGCAAGTTAAAAGATGCAGGATTAGTAAAAGAAGATAAGAGGGGACAGTGGATTTATTATTCCCTCAATTCACAAAATGAGTTATATGATTTCATCCAAGATATTCTGCAACATATTCCAGATCAAACAGAGAATATTCGTAAGATTGAGGAAACCAACCCTACGCTCCGTTGCGGTTGTTAACCTACTAATCTACTAATTTAAATTATTAGGGGGGAAAAAATGAATAATACGGGGAAAAAACGTCTATCGTTTTTGGATCGATACCTCACGCTTTGGATTTTCCTTGCTATGGCAGCAGGAATTGGCTTAGGATTTGTCTTTCCAGGCTTTGTAGACGGAATGAACAGTTTGCAGGTAGGGACCACATCAATTCCAATTGCGATTGGCTTAATTTTAATGATGTATCCTCCGTTAGCAAAAGTTCGTTATGAGGAGATTGGGCGCGTCTTTAAAGATGTGAAAGTATTAGTGTTATCGCTCGTACAAAACTGGATTATTGGACCGATTCTTATGTTTTTGTTGGCGATCATATTCTTACCGGATAAACCGGAATACATGGTCGGACTCATCATGATCGGTCTGGCACGTTGTATTGCGATGGTGATTGTCTGGAATGATTTAGCGAAAGGAGACAGGGAGTACGCAGCTGGATTGGTGGCGTTTAACTCTGTATTCCAAATGCTATTTTACTCTGTTTATGCGTATGTGTTTGTGACGATCATTCCAGAATGGTTAGGACTAGAAGGTGCTGTCGTTAATATTACAATGATGGAAGTCGCTAAGTCGGTGTTCATTTACTTAGGAATTCCGTTTCTTGGCGGAATGTTGACGCGCTTTTTGTTGGTAAAAGCAAAGGGCAGACAATGGTATGAAAAAGTATTTATTCCAAAAATCAGCCCGATTACATTGATTTCTTTGTTGTTTACGATTATCGTCATGTTCTCTTTAAAAGGAGACGTCATTGTAAGCTTGCCGTTGGATGTAGTGAGAGTTGCCATTCCATTGTTGATTTACTTTGTGTTGATGTTCTTCGTTTCCTTCTTCTTAGGGAGGAAATTTGGAGCGAGCTACCCTGTAACCACAACACTTGCCTTTACAGCCGGCAGTAATAACTTTGAGTTAGCGATTGCCGTAGCTGTTGGCGTGTTTGGGATCCATTCTGGTGCAGCATTTGCAGCTGTTATTGGACCACTGGTGGAAGTGCCTGTCATGATTGCGTTAGTCAACGTGGCACTATGGTTTCAACGAAAATACTTTAAAACAGAATCAGTATCATACTAACAACAGAGGTGGAAGGAAACATGAAAAACAAAAAGATCATTTACTTCTTATGCACAGGTAACTCTTGCCGCAGCCAAATGGCAGAAGGATGGGCAAAAAAATATCTTGGCGACGAGTGGGAAGTGTACAGCGCCGGTATTGAAGCGCATGGACTAAATCCAAACGCGGTAAAAGTCATGAAAGAAGTAGGAATTGATATTTCGAACCAGACATCGGATATCATTGATCCGGAAATTTTAAATAAAGCGGATTTGGTAGTAACATTATGTGGTCATGCAGCGGACCATTGTCCAGTAACCCCACCAAATGTGAAACGTGTTCATTGGGGATTTGATGATCCGGCAAAGGCGGAAGGAACGGAGGAGGAAAAATTAGCTGTATTCCGTCGTGTTCGCGATGAAATCGGCGCGCGCATCAAAAAATTTGCTGAAACAGGCGAATAAGACTAAATGACAGCCGAGAAGAATCTTCTCGGCTGATTTTACAGGAGGGGAAATCATGATAAAAATTGGTGAAATTTTATTCTATTTTCTAAATTAAAAAGTTGCAATATGCAAATAATGTGATATAAATAATTATAGAGGTGAAAAAATGGAAAACATTAGAGAGTTGTTTCAAGTGATGACACGTCGTTTTGGATTGCTAAATAAAAATTGCTGTTCGATTGATGATGTAGATATTTCTCTCGTTCAAAGCCATATTCTTTATGAAATTGACAAAAGAGAACATCCCTCCATGCAACAAGTGGCTGAAGCATTAGGAATGGATATTACCACGTTCAGCAGACAGATTCAAAATTTAGTGAAAAAGGGATTAGTAAAAAAAACGCCGCTTCCTGAAGATCGAAGAGTATACACGTTATCGTTAACCACCGAAGGAAAGTTTATCGCAACAACCATTGATCGAGAAATAAATCGATATCTAGAAGAAGTGTTTTCACATATGACGGAATTTGAGAAAGAAACCGTGATTCGTTCGATTAAATTGTTGAATGAGTGTATGGCAAAATCAAGTGTATGTTATAAACCGTTATTTTGAGGCAAGTATATCTAGGCTTGCCTGTTTGTTAAACATATAGTTGTAATTTGCAAATAAAATAAGGAGAGATAATCAATGAGCATAGCGATTTTTCAAGACTTTCTCTTATATTGCGTTAGAATTAACTCTTTTGTTTTTGGCTATTTCGTTCGTCATTCACTTTTCAGTAAGGATATATTCCTTATGATAAAATGCAAAGTTTGTTAACAAAGCGCCATCCGTTATTCGGAGCATTGGTTGCTGTCGCGTTTGCGTTTTGCTCATGTTCTACGATCCCAGTTGTCGTATCGCTTTTAAACCAGAAGGTCCGTTTCGGTATTGTGATGATTTTTCTCTTTGATTCTCCTGTGCTCGATCCAATCATATTGACACTCATGGCTGCGACACTCGGAGTAAAAAAAGGAGAAGTAGAGATCGGAAAGAAACGAAACATGAGAGAAGCTTTACAGGAGACCTTTCACTTAATAAAAACGGTTTATCCATATTTGCTTTTGGGTGCAGGCATTGAAGCCATTATTCATGGTGCTGTACTGACAGAATGGATTTCAACCTATATGGGGGGTGATAAGTGGTGGCTTGTTCCACTTGCAGCAATCATCGGAATTCCTTTGTATATCCGCCTTTTCACGATGATTCCCATTTCACAAATGTTGATTGCAAAAGGCATGGCATTAGGACCTGTTATGGCGCCGATGGTTAGCTCAGCAGGGGCAAGCTTACCGGAGATCACATGATTACACAGTATCTTTAGAAAGAAGCTGGTCTTTGCGTTTGTAGGTTCTGTCATGACGATGGCAACGTTATCAGGATTTTTATTCTATATCATTTAAGGAGTGATAACTTATGAATCACGTTAATAACGATCAAATCCGGCAAAATGTCCGCAGCCGCTATAAGCAAATTGCGCTGCAGGAAGTAAATTCTAGAAGCTGTTGTTCAGACTCTTCCGGATGTTGTGGTACACCTAATGAGGTATCAGCAAAACTAGGATACTCGGATGAGGAATTATCTGCCGTGCCAGAAGGAGCTAATCTTGGACTTGGTTGCGGCAACCCGCTAGCAATTGCGGAATTGAACCCCGGAGATGTGGTGTTGGATCTTGGTTGTGGTGCCGGTTTCGATTGCTTTTTAGCTGCTCGTCAGGTCGGAGAAACCGGGCGCGTCATTGGTGTGGATATGACACCAGAAATGATCAGCAAAGCACGCAACAATGCTGCCAAGGGTGGCTTTACCAATACTGAATTTCGGTTAGGAGAAATCGAATATTTACCGGTGGCAGATGGTTCGGTGGATGTCATTATTTCCAATTGCGTCATTAATCTTTCTCCAGATAAGCCCCAGGTGTTCAAGGAAGCCTATCGTGTGCTGAAACCAGGAGGGCGCCTTGTCATTTCCGACGTTGTGGCGACGGCAGAACTTCCATCGGAAATCAAAAACAATATGGATGTCTTGTATTCGGGCTGCGTATCAGGAGCAGCATCGATTGGTGAACTGGAATCCATGTTACAACAGAGTGGATTCACACAGATCACCATTGAACCAAAAGATGAATCGAAGGAGTTTATCAAAGATTGGGTGCCTGGAGCGAACATCGAGGATTACATTGTTTCTGCGATCATTAAAGCAATGAAACCTTAAAAAATGTGGTGTAACAGATCGGAACTCGTTGGGGAAGAAAAGCGTGAGTGTTGCTAATGTTACATGGAAAAGGCATTAGGCGATTCCTAGTGCCTTTTCTGTATGAAAATAAGGAGGGATTTTTCATATGAACATTCGTAGCTTTCGCAAAGAGGATTGGATGCAAGTGAGGGAAATTTACGAGCAAGGAATTGCGACAGGACAAGCAACGTTTGAAACGACAGCACCATCGTTTGAAAAATGGGAATCGACCATTGCCGCAAATTTATGTTTGGTCGCTGAAAACGAAGAAGGCATTCAAGGCTGGTGTAAGATAAGTAAAGTATCGGATCGCTGCGTGTATGAAGGGGTGGGAGAGGTGAGTGTGTATGTTCGAGATGTGAGTCGGGGAAAAGGAGTGGGAAAAAAACTTCTACAAGCTATGATCAAAGAATCCGAGGCAAAAGGATTTTGGACATTAACAGCAGGGATTTTCCCTGAAAACATACCAAGTTTACGTTTACATCAAAGTGTTGGATTTCGTGAAGTTGGTATCCGACAACGTATAGGAAAGTTAAATGGGGTATGGCGTGATGTGGTATTGCTTGAGCGTCGCAGTCCAGTTGTAGGTATAGACTGATTATGAATTTTATATTATGTAATCACTTTGTATATATAAAAGTGGCAGATTATTCTCGGATTCATAGCGAACCAAAATAAATCTGCCACTAGAGTTAGATCCAAATACAATTGTGTTATTTCCATATACCATTCTGTCAATGTACAGCCCCTCGTTGTGGGTTATGTCCTCCTCTGCAAAAAACAGTATATTTTGTTAATTGTATTTAACTTTTTCCAAGGCTCTTTTGTTATTGGATGAAACGAAGATCATGAATTAAAAAATCTTTTTTTATCGGACAGCTAGGAGTGTAAAGACATTCAGCTAACGATTGTTGTTGGAGTTTGTTTGCCATTGCTCCTTTAAAGAAGGCAATGGCTTTTTTATCATTTGTTATTAATTTTAAATGTTCATTGTTTTTTCCGAATACTTGGAATTGCTTGATTACCAGCGGTGAGCAATAAAACAACGGCTTTGGAAATGACATTCCGAATGGTTCTAAAACGCCTAAGTCATCAAAAATATGCATAGGGAACTGATGTAAGGGAATTGTACTAATATATTTTAATTTTGGAGTTAGTGGCGGTTCGTCTAAGGCTGCTAGTTGAATCGCTTCTCTAAAAGCATGAATATGATCAAAATCGGGTTTAATCGAAAAACCAGCAGCGGCTCGATGACCACCGTATTTGGTTAAGAAATGGGAGCATTTCTTAATCACATTAATCATGGAAAAATCCGTCGCATTTACACTTCTGGCAGAACCGGCTCCTGTCAAGGAAATCACAATCGCTGGCTTTTTGAATTTATTGGCTATTTTTGCAGCAATGAGACCGATAATTCCGCTGTGAAAATCATCGCAAACAACAATAACATTTTGTTTGTACCATTGATTTTGAATAATTTGTTCCTCAATACGTTGGAATTGTTCTTTTGTCATTTGTTGCCGCTTTTTATTTAAAGTAATTAATGAATAAAGATCGGCTTTTGCACATAAAGGGTTGACTAGGATATCCACAGCTTGGTTTGGATCACCAATTCGTCCCGACGAGTTAAAAATCGGTCCAATTTGAAAGCTAATGGTGGAACTATCGACATATTTAATTCGTAACATCTCAAAGAGTTTTTTTAATACAGGGGTTGGTGTATAGTTCATTTTTTGCAATCCAAGTTTACAAATAATACGATTTTCTCCTTTGAGAGGCATTAGATCCGCAATCGTACCTAACGTGGCAAACTCAATAAATTCGTAAACATGTTTATCCCAAGGAATTTTTCCTGCCATAAATAGTGCCTGTACGACTTTTAAAGCGACTCCCGCACCTGCCAGATGCGGGAAAGGATAAGTGTTGTCATGACGCTTTGGATTAATAAACGCATAACAGTCGGGATGCGGACCTAAAACTTCGTGATGATCCGTAACAATGACATCCATGCCTCTTCTTTTTGCCACTTCCATGGCAGGGTGGGCACTTGATCCATTGTCTACTGTAATAATTAAAGTGGTGTCTTCCGGAACTTTTTCCATTGCTTTCGGGGACAAACCGTACCCTTCACTGCGAAGTGGCAATCGATAATGGACATCTGCTTTAAATTTCTTTAAAGCTTTGTACAGGATAGCCGTTGCTGTCATTCCATCTACATCATAATCACCATAAATGAAAATCTTTTCTTTTTGCGTCAAGGCTTTAATAATGCGTATAATCGCTTTTTTCATGTCATTCATCAGAAATGGATCATGAAAATCATCTATGGTCGGAAATATGAATCGTGATACTTTTTCGCAATTGTCGATGCCGTGAATAAACAAGTGGTGCATCAGTACCGGTTCGATATCAAACTGTCTTGCCATATAGGTGATCAAAGCTTTATTGGGATGTTTTTCTAGTGATGTATCAAACGGTACCCAATCCATACTTACCGTCCTCTCGTGAGTTGTAAAACCAAACATATTTTTTGGCTTGAAAAACGTTTAATGTTTGAAAAAATCGGTCGGATGGGATGTTTTTTGTTCCGTAGTATTCTTGATAAAAAAACGCAAGGTACTCTAGAGGACGGTTATATGTTAAATACTCTCTGTAAAAATTAATTGGCATCGGGAATGCGTTCTCGTATTCAATTCCTCCTTTTGACAACACAAAATACAACTCGAATGGCGTGTCGATTTCAAGCGAACTCATCACTTCTTTATAAAAAATGACACCCGAATTTTTGTAAGAGATCAGTTCTTTTTTTAGATGAAGCAGATTCTGAAATTGATTAGTATCGAGCAATTGGCGTAAGGTGATCGGTTTCATGCTGTCAACTCCATTTACTGAATGTTTAATACGATTTCAATATCCTTTTCATCAAGTAAAATCACTTTTTCAACAATCGTTTTAATTAATGATTTTGCTTCCGGGACTGGTAAAACATCGATTGCATCGATCACATTGTTCATTTTTTCTTTCACCATTGCCTCAAGCTTTTTTACATCCACCGAAGAAGCATTTTCCGTTTTTTGAACTTCTGCAATGATTTGTTCCATCCGCTTTTTTTCTTCATTTAAATCTTCTAATTCAATGAGTCCTGCAGTGTACGCTTCCACTTTTCGTTTATAACGGTTTTTAGCGGTTCGAATTTTTTGCTCGATTGTGCTCTCTTCGTTTTCAGCAGCCTTTTGAATAAGATGAGGAATCATTTGGGAGTTAATCGAATCGGCTAACTTTAATAACCCATGTTTAAACCATGATTCCACATCGTCAGCGCGGTACTGTTTGCTTGTACACGTTCCTTTGTTTTTGTTAGCGGAACAACGGTAAACGCGATAGCGATTTTTCGCTGAACCTGACCAACCAATGCTCATTCCTGAACCACATCTGCCGCATTTTAATAGTCCACCAAGCAAATGCGGACTTGTCTGTGCTCGAGGTGCCATTTGTTTTTTATTTACTCTTTTTTGTACTTGTTCCCATGTAGCTTGATCAATAATAGCTGGACAAGCGTCTTCAAGGACAACCCAATCAGCGTCATCTTTTTTTACCCGCTTCGATTTACTGGAATCCATGCGGTTCCAAACCAGGGTTCCTTTATATACGGGATTCGTAAGCATTAGTTTAATAGCCCGAATCGACCATTCTTTTTTCTGACGAGAAGGTATTCCTTCTTCATTTAGCTTTTTAGCAATCGCATAGTAGCCGAGCCCTTTATTAAGGTACCAATCATAAACGTTTCGAACGATTTGTGCTTCCGGTTCATAAATAACCAACTCTTTATTCTGTAACCGATAACCGTAAGGGCTTTGTGTTAACCATTTTCCTTGTCTGGCTGCGTGCAGCATGTTTTCAAAAACACGTTCCCGAATTCGTTCTCGTTCAAACTCAGCAACCGCACCTAAAACCTGTAAGGTGAGACGACCGGATGGAGTATTGGTGTCAAACGATTCACTAATCGAAATAAATGAAACGTTATGCTCCTGGAACATATCAATTAATTTCAAAAGATCCAATAGTCGTCGGCTCAAACGGTCCAATTTCGTGACTAATATTTTTGAAATCGTACCTTTTTTTACTTCCTGTAATAAACGGTTTAACTCCGGACGATCAAGATTTTTAGCAGAATAACCGTCATCTATAAAAAGTAGTGGTTCCTCATTCCAACCCATTGCCCGGCAGTAAGCTTTTAACCGTTCTTGTTGTTCATCGAGCGAAACCCCTTCCCGAGCTTGTTCGTCCGTAGAAACGCGGCAATATAAAGCAATCGATCTTTCTTGAAAAGTGTCTTTCATACAGATTGCCTCCAACTCTGTTTGTCCATATCCCATATATATGTTTGGATGAAGCAAACAATGAGTTTGAACGATTAACAGGGTTGTCCTATCCCATTCTTCGCATATGTATGAGCAAAGGGGGAATACCGATGGAAGATGTGAAAGTCCGCTTCTCCGTAAATAGCAGTTTAGGAAAATTTTCATTTGACGACATCCACGATCTTCATAGCCACCCTGTTGCTCAAATGATCCAAGAAAAAATGGTTGCATGGGAACAGAAGTTTAAGGGAAGCGCAATTCATCACTTATTGCATAAAGAAATCGGTCAGGAACAAGCAAAACAGATTCAAGTTGCCTTCCAACAAAAAGAGAGCCAACCGGTCGATGGTTAGGCTCTCCTTTTTTGTTAATTTTATTCATTATTATGAACAGATGTTTATTATTATGAATAAAATTACCAAAATTTGTTCATCATAAAATTAGCGAGTGGAGTTTTCATTCAAAAACAAATGAACTCCTCGCTCCAGTGTGGAAAGGAGGTAATCAGCAATTTCTGGGTGCTTTTGTTCCAATTCCTTTAGTTGTCGCATGACATGTTGGATCCGAATATCGAATTCGCTATCAGTGGAATGTGTTGTTTCAACAGGAAGGAGTGAGAGTTCTTCTTGAAGTTTTTCGAGAAGTGAAAGCTGAATGGTGTCTGTTTTACCCGTTTCTAAATTGCTGAGATAAGCGGGAGAAACATTTAAACGTTCAGCGAAAGCATTTAAACTGATTCCTTTTTGTTTTCTTAGCACACGAATTCGTTCTCCTATATGTTGCAACATATTCGAATTCCTCCGTAAAAATGGCTAGACGCATGTATTTTCAAAGAAATACAAGTTTGGTTAGAAACAAAGGCTTTATTGTATTTCAACATTCATCCAAAAAAATCCTGTTTGTAAGCTTAAGTTTTAGGAAAACATCATAAATTTTTTGAGGAGAGATAGGAATGAAAGGAAAAATCCCAAAAGTAACTTGCCAAGTCGTTTCTATTCAATATGTTCATGATCCAGAGGCAGCGGAAAAGTGGTTTGACTTGTACACAGATATTATTTTGAAGCAAATACAGAACAGACAAGAAACGAAAAGGGAGTTGGAGGTGTTGGATGATTGAAAACGGTTGCTTATTACCGCAACTCGATTAGCAAAGAAAAGCAGAAGTTATCCATTGAAATGCAAATGCAGCATGTGCGTGAGGTAGCAGCAAAAAACCGTTTATTGATCGATGATGAGTTTATGGATCGAGAAACGTCCGCCAGAAAAAAGAAAATGGAAGAGAGAAAGGGCATGGCGCAGCTAATCGAAGAAATAAAAAAGGGGCGCGTAAAAAATTTAATTGTGTACAGCCGTTGCCGTTTGGCACGGAATGTACAACAGTATATGAGTTTATATGATTTACTAAGGCAGCATAAGATAAATGTCATTTTCGCAGCGGACTTTGAATTTCCTATGATGTATACGGCGGAGGCTGAATTAATTGAACGGATTGTCGCCGCCATGAACCAGGAAGATGCTGAAAAATTGGTTCAAAAATTGCAAGATTCTAAAGTAACTGTAGCAAGAGAAGGAAAACATGCTGGGGGACGTATTCCATTTGGGTATCGATCACCCCGAGAGGATCCTGAAGAGGATAAGGAGGAGTCTGATTGGATTTTAGTTGGAGAGGAAGTAAAGACAATCCAAAAAGTTTATGATTTATTTTTGCAAGAAGATTTTAGTTCCCTCACAAAATTTGTAAAGATAGTAAACGAATTGGGACTGCGCTTTAAAGATAATAAGGAATGGAACTATTCTAATATGCAAAACGTTCTTACAAACCCTATTTACAAAGGAAAAAGAATATCTCACATAAAGGGAGAAGAAATTGAAAAAGATGTGCCGCATCTTAAGATTGTCGATGAAACAGTATGGGAAAACGTTCAAAAGAAAATGAGTAAGGTTGTAAAGAGACGCAAAAAATCAAAAGAAAATCAAATAGAAAACCATGTATTTTTATTAAAAGAACTTGTTTATTGTGATGAATGTAATCAAGTAATGCATGGCAAGCCACATCAATTAAAGGGTGAAACGTTTTTAGTGTATAAATGTAAAAACCATTCCAAAGTGCGAGCATCAAAAGATTGGTTAGAAAACACAGTTATTGAACATGCGAATGAGTTCTTTAACCAAATTATTCATACGCAATTTGCGGAGGTTATTGAGAAAATATACAAGGGAGAAACGAAGGGATATATCGAAGCCATTAAGCAAATTGATCGTGAACTTAAACAGTTAGAGGAAAGAATGGTGCAGAGAGTGGAGCACGCTCTGGCAAAGGAAGAAGAACTTCAATTAGACAAGTCGATATTACAGATGTTAAAGAAATATGAACAAAGCTTGTTTGTTAAATCCGAATTAGAATACAGGATTTTCGAAATGAACGAAAAGTTTAAGACGATACATGATTGGAAACAGGAATCATCGTTGAAAATGATTGATCCGGACATGGAAGACGATCAAAAAATAGAATTGCTGCAGGACATTATCTCTCGTGTTCGGGTCAGTAAAGAGAAAATTGAAATTATTTTCCGTCATCCATTATTTACAGGATTGGAGGGAAGGGAAGAAATTGGACTTATCTAAGATTTTGACACCAGGCATGAAAGGGGTTTTTTATGGTCGGCATTCCACGCATAAGCAGACAATGGAAACACAGCGTCGTAGCGCCTATGATTTAGCCGAAAAATATCAGTGTACAATTGTGGAGGAAATTCTGGACGAGGGAGTGTCTTCACGAAAAAAAGATCGTGAAGGATATAAGAGATTGATTGCTGCAGCTTATGAAAAGAAATTTGACTTCGTTATTATCTACTCACATTCCCGCATTGCACGCATACCTGAAGAACATGATCTGATACGCGCAACGATGCATATATTAGATATCCCAATCATCGAAAGTGAAACAGAAAGTTTATATGATTTTGGCGACACCATTTTTAGAGCGATTAAAGATGGAGTAGCCAAATATGAGCTGGATAAAATCCGGATCAATACAAAAAATGCAATTGAAACGTTGGCGAAAAATGGACGATGGACAGGTGGCAGAGCTCCGTTTGGGTATCAGTATACTTCCAAAAAGGAAGGAGGAACCGAAAAGTTTGATATAGTGGAAGCTGAAATAGAATTGGTGAAAAAAGTGTTTGAGTTATATAAAAATCATCATGGTTTTTCATCTATTGCCAAACAGCTTCCTGAAAACAGTTATCGTGGAAAAGCATGGACTAAAGACCACGTGAAAAACATCATTACGAATCCCTTTTATGCAGGTTATATCGCAATCAGAAGAAAACACGAAAAGAAACACAATGCGTTAAAAGACAGAAGTGAGTGGATAATGAAAAAAAGTCCACTTATTCCGGCGGTTTTAACGATTGAAGAATGGGAATATTGCTGGAATCTATACAAAACAAAGAACGAGAGAAAAATTCCACCGAAACACTTTAAAACATCTTTTCTGTTAACAGGTTTGTTAAAGTGCCAAAATTGTAATGGGGGGTTAATTGGAAAAGATCAGCGAACGACGAGCAACCAGGGAAAAGTATATGGAAAGAAAGTGTATTTATGCAAATCATGCAATTATAAAATAGATGCAGATGATGCACATCAAACGGTATTAAAAGTATTCAAAAGTTATCAAGGTATAGATACGGAGAAACTGATCTCGGCTGTTCAGGAAAAAGTGGAAACAGAAATTAGCAGCATCATGAAAAGTATTGAGGATTTAAAAGTGTCATGGCAAACAGAAAAACGAAAACTCCAGCTTTGCGATATTGAAATTGAAAAAGCCTTTAAAAGGGAGGAAGAAAAGGAACCTCACATCAAAATATTGATCATTACAAAAGATCGAATCCTAAACAAAGTTCATCAAATTGAACGTTGGATTGAGGAAAAAGAGGCAAAAATGAAATTCTTAGAAGGGGTTCAAAAAAATGAAAATTTAATTAAAGATCATTTAAAACAATTTCAGGCGCCTGTCTCTAGTTGCAATGAAGATATGCGAGCATTGTTCCTGTATTTATTTGAAGAAATCATGGTTAATAAAAAAGGACATTTGCAATGTAAACTACGCTTCAATTTAGATGATAAATGATACAAAAATCTCCTCATTTGCAGGAGATTTTTTATTTATGTAATAACATATCTCGGTGATTAGGTGCATATATTGGTAGGTAAAGCAATTTTTCTCGGTAATTAAGGGTAGGACCCGATCGGAATTAACCCCAAATTACCGATATTGATACGACTGAAATTCAAGAAAAACCTTTGATTTCAAGGGACAAGCTGGGGTTTGTCCTAATTTTATTATGGACAAGAAAGTCCTTTTTTAAAAGTTCTCGGTTATTTGGATAGAGGAGATTTGTAAACTCGGTAATTAGGTTGGTTAAGTATTACTGTTACATCTTATCGATCCAATGTCAAAGATGATTAGACCAACTGCGTTGAAGAATATGTTAGTGCAATACCGTGTCAATGCTTAAAACTGAATAATGAGAATTAGAAAAAGAAATCGAAACTAAACAACAAGATCCAATTCTATTCTCATTACAACTTTAAACAAGGAGGAGAGAACTTCCTTGTTTTTTAGCGACTAAAATAAAGTTACATCACTAATGTTATGATCATAAATTTACCTTGATTCAAAATTAGATTAGGCGAACAAGCAAAATTGTTCGGTTTTGGAGTAGTAACAAGGAAAATCTAAGAATTTGCAGTTCGGTAAGGAGATAGTTCAGTGATCCCTCAACTATCCCTTTGCCGAACTAAGTGGGACAAAAAGAAGGCTTGTCCCCTTTGGTATCAAGGAGTTTCGAACTCTTTGTAATTTCGTGAATTCACGTTCGTGATCGGAAGTTCGGTGTCGGGGTAGTAATGGAAGTAAAGGAGTTCGGTAATGTAGTGTTTACTCTAGTAAATTTATGTATGTAATCTTGGCTTATTTTATTAGTCTAGGTAAATATTACTTTTTTTTCTAAATGAGTTTATAATTACTGTTAGTTAGAGGTTGAATTTTTGAGGAGGGAAAGACGATGAATTCTCCATACATTTCGAGGGTAAAAATAAAGAATTTTAGAAATTTCCAAAGTGTAGATATTTCTTTAAGTCATAAACAAGTCATTATTGGTGAAAATAATGTAGGGAAAACCAATTTTTTAAAAGCAATTCAGCTAATATTAGACCCAACACTATCCGATGAAGATCGTTATTTGACTGAATCAGATTTTTATGAGGGTATCGAAAATCCTATGGAAAAAGGTGAAGAAATTGAAATAGTTATAGAAATTCGCGGGTTCGAACATAACAAAAATATTTTGTCAGTTTTATCAGATGCTACTGTTTCTGACGCTCCACCAACGTTAAGATTAACTTACCGCTATTATCCTGTTGAAAAAGAGGATGGAACTAAAGATTATGAATACATCATTTTTCAAGGAGATAAACCTGATAAAATTTTCAAACATAGCCATCGAAAATATCTTAATATGAGGATTATTAATGCAATTCGTGATGTGGAGAGCGAATTGAGAAATTCACGAAAATCTCCTATTAACCAGCTACTTAAACAATATGAAATTGACAAAACAGAACTTAAAGAGCTTGCTGAGAAGCTTAAACAGAAAAGTGATGAAGTTTTAACATTAGATGAAATAAAAGATTTAACTAATAAAATTAATACACGGTTCAAAAAAATTATTGGTGTTCAACCAGATTCAATTGTATCGTTGGAAACGATTGATATCGATCCAAATCGCATTTTAAATACCCTTAAACTAATGATGGGAGATAAAAAAAGACCTACAAGCGAGACTAGTTTAGGAATAAACAATATATTGTATATTGCATTAATTCTTTTGCAATTAGAGGATAGAACAATACCAACGTTTTTAAAAAAAGAAAAATTTGAAGAACTATCCAAAAAAGAGGGAAGAGAAATCCTTATTTCTTCTTACGAAGAAAATGGGAACGGCAATTATTTTTTAAAAAGTGACTTATCGAATGATGAGATAAAACAACTATATTCTTTTATGGATACATATAACCCGGTTAATCAAGGATTTACCATTTTAGCTATTGAAGAGCCAGAAGCACATCTTCACCCTACATTACAGAGAATTATCTACAAGGACGTTATGCATGGAAATTCTTCGGTTCTTATGACGACACATTCACCACATATTACTTCAGTTGCTCCGATTGACTCAATTGTACATATGCGCTGGACAAGTAGTGGAACAAAAGTTTATACCAGTTCAAATATTAACCTTACTTCCTTAGAAAAAAGGGATCTTGAGAGATATCTTGATGTTAAACGTGGCGAAATATATTTTGGTAAAGGTGTTATATTAGTTGAGGGGATTGCGGAAGAGTATTTAATACCGAGATTTGCTGAATTAATGGGAAAACCTTTAGATCAAAAAGGAATTGTAGTATGTAACATTAACTGTACTAATTTTAAACCTTATGTGAAATTTTTGGATGTATTAGGAATCCCTTATGTTGTAATTACAGACGGTGATTATTATGTAATGAAGGAAGATGCAAAAAAAGAATATCATGTTTTACATGATGGAAGTCATAAGTCCTATGGATTTTTAGGGCTTGAGAAAATTGCTGAATTAATCATAGATTTACAAAAGATTGAACAAAGTCAACTCCCTTCTTGCTTAAAAAAACAAAGGGATGCATTTAGCGAGAAAGGATTTTTTGTTGGAAACTACACTTTAGAAGTAGATATTATGGAGAAAAGTCAAAGTAATCAAGATGCTAAGAAAATAATCTGTGAAGTATTTAATGAGTTGACTACTGGTGGCGATAAACAAAAAAGAAACTTTGCAGAAGAGTTAGATCAAGGAGAGTATTTTAAATGCTTAAGAAAAATTGAAGATAATATTGGAAAAGGGCGTTTTGCACAACGGTTATCTAGTATATGTATAAAGGAACAAATTCCAGATTATATAAAGAACGCAATTGATGAAATTTATAAAAGAGTGAGTGAGATTTAACAATGGATTTATTTAAGGAAAAACTGAATCAAATTAAAAAAGATAAAGATCAATACGAAGCTTTTTTATCAGAAAATAATACTGTCGTTATTGCAGGACCAGGTAGTGGCAAGACAACAGTATTGACTTTAAAAATAATGAAATTATTAATGGAAGAAATTAAACCTCCGCGAGGATTAGCTTGCGTTACATTCAGTAGGGCAGCTGCAAAAGAATTCAAAGATCGCTTAAATGACTTAGGATATCAGAAACGAGAGAATGTTTTTTTGGGTACAGTCCATTCGTTCTGTATTTCGGAAATTATTTCTCCGTTCGCTCACTTATACAATTACGATATACCATTACCTATAAAGATTGTAGCTGAAAAAAAGAAGAAATCTCTTTTTAAAAAAATAATTCAGGACTTTCAATTAGAAAACACAAATATAAGAATTGAAGATATGGACAAGGAAAGAACACTTAACATAAAAGGGATTAGTGAGGTGGAAATTCCTACATATGATCTCGCTTTAAAAGTGGCTATTGAGTATGAAAAACGTCTTCATGCTGAAGGTTTTGTTGATTTTGTTGACATTGTAAAATATGCCACCTTACTAATTCAAAATCATGAATATGTAAGAAGGTGTTTGGAAGCAAAATTTCCTTGGATACTAATTGATGAGTATCAAGATCTTGGAAAACCACTTCATGAGATGGTACTTTCCCTGTTGAAGAATACAAATATAAAATTCTTTGCGGTAGGGGATCCTGATCAATCTATACATAGTTATAATGGAGCAATTCCTGATTACTTAAATGAATTATATGGTTTACCAAATATCAATAAAGTGAGATTGAAAACTAATTATAGAAGTAATCAAGATATTATTGATGCTTCAGAATTAGCACTTGGAGATAAGCGAGAGTATAAGGCTGGAGCAAGGTTAAACGAAAATGCCGAATTTCATTTTATTACATGTGAAGAAGAAATGTATGATCAATATGTTAAAGTTGCAAAAGAAATAATCCCTTCCTGCATGAAAGCTGGAATACCTTTAGAGGAAATAGCGATTATGGTTGGTTATAATAACCAAGCAAAAGAGCTTGGAGCTATTCTGAGTCGCGAGGGAATTCCGTATTATATAACAAAGTTTGAATTTCAACGGACTGATGTAGTTATGTGGCTAGAACGTTGCGCTTTATGGTGTATAGATAAAAGCAAAGAATCATTCGATGATTTAGTTGAATTTTGGATTCATCTTAATAGACAGCATCAGAAATTTATCATTACAAATGAATTGATTTTTTTTAGAAGAAAATTATTTGATGTTTTAACTTCAAGCATAAAGCACAACCATTGCTTAAGCAAATGGTTAACATTTGTGATTCATAACCTTGAACTGTTATCGCTCTTAAAAGATTCTCATATTTATCCTGATGAAGTTGATAATCTAAAGCAATTAATCAAAACATCTACTAAAGGTGAATTCTCTAATTACAATTTGGATAAATTTAGTAAATTAGGAAAGCCGGAAGATCAGGTGACTATTACTACAAGGCATGGCTCAAAAGGATTGGAATTTGAGGTGGTTATTTTGTTGGGGATGGAGGATGATCACTTTCCGTCATATAAAAATAAACGAGATCCAAGGAAATTAAGCGAAGACCGCAGAGTGTTTTTTGTTTGTATCAGTCGAGCAAAACGAGTTTGTTATCTTTTAAGATCTAAAAAATATACAAAGGAAACTCAATACGGAATAAAGACATTTAATTATAAGCCTTCTGAATTTTGGGAGATATTGTATTCCAAATATGGTGAAAAAGTTCCTAGTTCGTAGGTTTATCTTAATTTTTTTTGTACGCTGAATAGATATTTTGTCATCTAAGTATTTTACTTTTATTTGTTATAGTTAAAAAAACAGCAAACGTTGTCTTTGGTCATTGGCTCACTTGTCTTCCAAATTAATGTTTGTAATGGGGAGTTTGGTGATAACGGATTTATTTTTAATAAATTTATGCTTGTAAAATTAATTAAATCTAATTATTATGTTAAAATTTATACCGTCTTAATTTAGGGGGGGGTAAATGTATGATTAAAAATATATTGAAGGAAGTAGAAAGTTCTAGATGTTCTACATATTTATCAACAGAGAATCAAGAAAGTTTAAAAAAAATTGTTTCGGATACAACAATGTTAAATGTGCTAGAAAAAATTTCAGTAGATAATGACTTGACTAGGATAGTTGATAAGATTATAAATGACAGAAATTTTAATGAAATAGTAAAACAAGCAGATTTAGTAAAAGATGAATATAGACCAATTCATAAACAAACCCTTACTAAAGATATGATTCTAGAAAGAATTATTCGTTTTATTAACTGTTCTTTACAAACAGATGAAGTTAATGACCCAATGGTACCTACTGAATATAAGCATCCATTAGTTTCTGGACAGGTTGTCAAAGTATTATTTTCTGGGGTTGGAAGTGAAATCGATAATGAGCATTTTGCTATAGTGTGGGAGACTAAGTCCAATCGAGATCAAGTTGTAGTTATTCCTACTACGAGTCTCAAACCAACGACAAGGGAAACTAAAAACTTTTTTAATATCGGTAAGATTCCTCCATTTAGTAAACAGACAGTAGTGAGTCTTGAACAGTTAACCTGTGTAAGCCGGAAAAGAATAGTGGAATACCTTTTTAATGACGGAAGGGGTAATATGGTACAGGCAATAATAAACCAAGATCAAAGGCGCAGAATTGAAGATGGATTCAGGGTAACCCTGTTAAGACAAAAAACACTTTTAGACGAGTTAATTAATCAGAGAAAAGATTATGTACCTGAATTTATCAATTACAGTGTACAAGTAAAACATTTACATCGACCAATAAGAAATGTGAGTTTTGACAGTTCTAAACTTATTACAAAATATCAATTATTTAATGACCTTAATCAATATGAAATAAAATGGCATAGAACAAAGTTAAATAGGAGTGACAGAAAAAAAATGTTGAAGTCTTGGGCATATTCAATAGCAGAGATTGATCCAATTAGTAAATCGGTTATTAAGGATCGAGATACAAAACAACAAGAGCTCTACAGACAACTTTTGGGTACAAAAATAATTTAAAAAATGTTGACATTCAGTAATTAATGTTATAAGATTTAAGTAGAAATAACTCTGCTGGTGGATCCGGCATAAAATATTACATAATTTTAGCCTGTGGATCGGGTAACTAAAAACTAAAAGGGACTCATTTTTGAGTCCTTTTTAGTTTATTATTATGTCTTCATCAAAAAAATCCTTGTCTGAAACTTCATTTATATAGAAATTTAAGGTGTTTCCACAATGTGAACATCTGTTTTTGTATCGGTTATTCAATAATTGGATAGTTTTTTGAGCTGCATCTAAAGAAAGTGCCTGAACAACAAATTTATACTTATTATTAGCACAGTTGATATTTCCACAGCCAACAACGATGTTATATCTTGACATCTTGAATACCCCTCTTTTATTTATTATTTACTTTACCTCTTATTTAGAAATATATTCTTCGGTTACATGTATATGAAAACTGATTTTTTGATTAGTTAAAGGTTAGGGGTTTTTGGTATATGGTTTTAAAGAATTTAATTGAGCATACACTAGACGTAATGTATTGTTTAGGTAATTATGAGAAAACAAAAACTATTAAGGTTTTATCGTCTAAGCACCTTAGCTAAACGAAGGTTGGGCGACGTATTGGCATCAGCGCATTTTGCGCGAGATGGACTTGACGAGCGATGAGGCGATTGAATTTGCGAAACTGAACGCCAACGTCGTGCAGCCGTCGCGCACCGGCATTAACCCGTACTATTTAGGGTTGAAAATTTTCGAAGACATTGAAGAGCGTTGGAACAACCCGACCGAAGAGATGAAAAAATACGGCGTCAAGCCGGGGTCGGGGCGGGCGAAAATTTTTGAAGTGCGCGAACTGGAGTCGGACATTTCGTTTCTGCGCAACTATTTGACGAAAGAGCTCGTCATGCGCGAAGATATGTATTTGTTCCAGAAACAAGGAAAAGAATATAAAATCGTCGACAAAAACTGGGAGCCTATCCGCGATCAACTCGTCAGCATGCGAGTCAACGGCGGATTCCCGTATATCACGGTCAATGACGGCGATTATATGCGCAACGGCGAGTTGTATTTAAAACATTGGTATGAAGGGATCGAACTCGATCTGAAGTATTTGGAAAAGGTGCTCCCGTACCTTTATCAGTTGTGGGGCCGTCCGGTCCATATGGAGACGGTTGTGGAGGAAAAGCCGATGTTGTTTACGTATGACGGGAAAACGGTGCATCGAAAATATTTGTGATGACGAAAGGCAGGGACATCCTGCTTTTTTGTTTGTCACGATGAATATGTGAAAAACGACACAAATTATTCGAAATTAGTTCATACAGTGCCCATCATTTTATGAAATAATAAGAAGTAGATATTTTTGTGAAACTTATCACAAAGTCTTTATTCATTGATGGTTTGTCGGGAGGATGGATATGTGGAAGCGACACGAAAAAACGCTTGCGTTCGTTAGCTTTGCTGTTGCAGCTGTTGTCTTGCTTTCCTTGATTGGCCGTTTGTTTTCGTAAGGGGGGATAAATCGTGAACGGCTACGATCCGGTGCTGCTTAGCCGTATTTTGACGGAATTGACGCTGACGATTCATATCATTTATGCCACGATCGGTGTTGGAGTTCCGCTGATGATCGCGATTGCCCAATGGATTGGGATTCGCAAAAACGATATGCATTACATTTTGCTCGCTCGCCGCTGGACGCGCGGCTTTGTCATCACCGTAGCGGTCGGCGTGGTGACAGGAACCGCGATCGGTTTGCAGCTGTCGCTTTTATGGCCGAACTTTATGCAGCTGGCTGGCCAAGTGATCAGCTTGCCGCTGTTTATGGAGACGTTCGCCTTCTTTTTTGAAGCGATTTTCCTCGGTATTTATTTGTATACATGGGATCGGTTTGAAAATCAGAAAAAACATTTGCTTTTGCTTATCCCGGTGGCGATCGGCTCTTCGGCATCAGCGATGTTTATTACGATGGTGAATGCCTTTATGAATACGCCGCAAGGGTTTGAGGTGAAAAACGGCGAGCTTGTCAACATCGATCCGATCGCGGCGATGTTCAACCCAGCGATGCCGACGAAAGTCGCCCATGTGCTGGCGACGGCGTATATGACGTCAGCATTCGTGCTTGCTTCGCTCGCCGCTTGGCATTTATGGAAAGGCAATCGTCACATTTATCATCGCAAGGCGCTTCATTTAACGATGAAAACGGCGTTTATTTTTTCGGTAGCCAGTGCATTGGTTGGTGACTTATCGGGCAAATTTTTAGCCGAATACCAGCCGGAAAAGCTGGCGGCCGCCGAATGGCATTTTGAAACGGGCTCCCATGCGCCGTTGATCCTGTTCGGTGCGCTTGGAGAAGACGGGGAAGTGAAATATGCCTTGAAAATTCCATACGCCCTTAGCATTTTGGCTCATAACCATCCCGCGGCGGTTGTGACTGGGTTGAATGATATTCCGGAAGATGAGCGTCCGCCGCTATCCATTCA
Source organism: Geobacillus sp. B4113_201601 (assembly GCF_001587475.1). Lineage (NCBI taxonomy): Bacteria > Bacillati > Bacillota > Bacilli > Caryophanales > Anoxybacillaceae > Geobacillus > Geobacillus sp. B4113_201601. The sequence goes on along the minus strand of NZ_LQYX01000035.1, from coordinate 176,352 downwards.
TTATTTATTCGATGTGATGGTCACGATCGGGGTGTTTTTAATGGTGGTCGCAGCCGCTTATTGGCTCGGATCGATGTTTCGCTGGAAATGGACAGTGAAAAAATGGTTTTTTGGACTGCTGGTGGCGGGAGGGCCACTGGCGATGGTCGCGATTGAGGCGGGATGGTACTTAGCGGAAGTCGGGCGGCAGCCGTGGATTTTGCGCGGCTATATGAAAACGGCGGAAGGAGCGACATCGTCTGCGCATGTTGATACGATGCTTGTGTTGTTTTGCCTTTTGTATACCGTGTTGGTGATTGCAAGCGCAACAGTGCTCGTCCGTATGTTCCGCCGCAACCCGGTTGAGCGGGAGCTGGCAGAGCGGGCCAATAACGGGGAGGTGGCGCCATGACGCTCGAAGTCATTGGCATCTCGGTGTTATGGCTGTTTTTGTTCGGGTACATTCTCGTTGCTTCGATTGATTTCGGGGCTGGGTTTTTTAGCGCCTATAGTCATTGGGCAAACAAACAGCATCTTTTGCACCGCATCATTCAGCGCTATCTTTCCCCTGTCTGGGAAGTGACGAACGTCTTTCTTGTCTTTTTCTTTGTCGGCATGGTCGGCTTTTTTCCGAAAACGGCGTATTATTACGGTTCTATTTTGCTTGTCCCGGCGAGCATCTCGATCATTTTGTTAGCTATTCGCGGCTCGTACTACGCGTTTCATACGTATGGGGGGACGGAACGGAACTGGTATTTAATCGCTTATGGATTGACAGGGCTGTTGATCCCGGCCTCGCTGTCTATCGTGTTGACGATTTCCGAAGGCGGGTTTGTAGAGGCAGGCGCTTCAGGTGTTGCGCTTAATTATGGGAAGCTGTTTGCAAGCCCGTTGTCATGGAGCATTGTGCTGTTAAGCGTGACGAGCGTTCTTTACATTTCTGCCGTTTTCTTAACGTATTATGCGGACGCGGCCAAGGATGAACGAGCGCGAGCGCTGTTGCGCCGCTACGCTCTTCTTTGGAGCGGGCCGACAATGTTGTCAGCGCTGCTCATTATTTATCAGCTCCGCTACCATAATCCCGAACATTACGCCAACCTATGGAACGTGGCGTGGATGCTGGTCATTTCCTTTTTGTTTTTTGTCATGACCGTTTGGCTCCTTTGGCGGCAACGGCGATTCGGCTGGGCGTTTATTGCGTTGTTGTTTCAATACGCGTTCGCCTTTTACGCCTATGGCATTTCACATTATCCGTATTTGCTATACCCGTATTTGACCATTTATGACGGGTTTACGAATGAGACGATGGCTATGGCGTTGATCGTTGCGTTTCTTGCCGGTCTATTGTTGTTAATTCCGTCACTTTATTTGCTTATGCGTCTCTTTTTGTTTAACAAGGCATACGTGAAAGGAAAATGGGAAGGAGGGAAAGGATGATGGAGACATTTTTGCTCATGTATGCGCCGATGATCATCGTCGCCCTGTCGATCGTTGCTGCGTTTTGGGCTGGTTTGAAAGATGGGCACGTAAACGAGTAAATACCATTTTTTCGTTCATGCATAGTTTGCCGCCGATCGCCCACACTAGCGGATGAACCTGTCAACGCGCCGCGGATCCTCTTTTTATTATTGATTCTCATCGGGATGATAGGGCTGAAATTCACCGCTGGGCAGTAAGGCGACAAACGGGGGCGGCAAACGCACATCGCCATGTTGGCGCTTGATCGGTGCGGAAACATCGCCTTTTTGTGTGATGTTTCGGCACAAATGGATTGACAGGTCGTATCAATATTGATTATGATAAAATTAGACAACGCGATATCGTTTTGTTAAAGGGGAGTAGCTTTAACAGCGAAGTCGTCAGTTCAGGGCGCAGTTCCCGCCCTCGGCTTTGTTGGCAACGGTGACGTTGTTAGCGAGACCTTTACCTGCGGCGGTAAAGGTCTGTTTTTGTTTAAGACCTTTACCAGCCATGGTAAAGGTCTTTTTTCATGGACGGAAACGAAAGGGGGAAGATAATCGTAAACGAAAATGGACGGGGAGTTGCTCCGAAAAGAAAGAGATGGAGGGGATGGAATGCGCAACGTTTGGAAGCGGCTTCGCTTAATGGTTCGAATCCGTCGGTTTCTTCCGTTTTTGGTGGAGTTTTTTACGTCGCGCGAAGTGCCGAGACGAAAAAAAGTGTTTTCCATCGGCCTGCTGCTGTTGTATGTGGCGCTGCCGTTTGACCTCATTCCCGATTGGCTAGCAGTAGTGGGTTGGATCGATGATTTCACTGTTTTGCTGTTCGTTTTGCAGCGCATCATCGCGATCGCTCCTGCTTCCTTAAGAGAAAAATATCAATTGTAGGGGAGGAAGGATACAGATGGAATGGGTTTCACCTGAGTTTTGGGCCGCGTTGCTGTCGATTATCATCATTGACCTTTTGCTGGCAGGAGATAATGCGATTGTCATCGGACTCGCGGCCCGCAATTTGCCGAAGCACCAACAGAAGAAGGCGGTGGTGTGGGGGACGGCCGGCGCCGTCGTCATTCGGGCGTTGGCGACGATGTTTGTCCTCTGGCTGTTGAAAATTCCGGGCCTTTTGCTAGTCGGTGGTGTGCTGCTTGTCTGGATCGCGTATAAGCTGCTGATCGAGGGAAAAAGCCACGACGATGTCGAAGCCGGGGGAAGTTTATGGGGGGCGATCCGCACGATCATTATCGCCGATGCGTTGATGGGGCTTGATAACGTGTTGGCGGTCGCCGGTGCCGCTCATGGAAGTTTTCTCCTTGTTGTCCTTGGGCTGCTCATTTCTGTTCCGATCATGGTGTGGGGCAGTACGCTCATTTTAAAATGGATTGAGCGCTTCCCGATCATCATTACGATCGGCGCTGGTGTCCTTGCTTGGACGGCGGCGAAAATGATCGTTGGCGAGCCGTTTTTGAAAGAGTACTTTGCCAACCCTGTGATCAAATACGGGTTTGAGTTGCTCGTCGTTGTCGCTGTCATTGCCTTTGGAACGTGGAAAAAACAAAAAACTGCCAAAGAACCGCAGCCCAAAGCCGCCAACGAATGATTGGCGGCTTTTCTGATGGAGCGATTATCGAGTAGACGGCCGCCACCATTTCAACAGAACGACTTGCAGCAATCGTCCAACGGCCCATCCAGGAATGACTGATAAAATGGGCAGCCAAATCGGCCCGAAAAAGATGCCCGCAACTTTGACATCGAACGAATACATTAAACCGACGGTCACAAAGTAAGCGGAGAAAACAAACGGCAAAAACGAATACGGTGTTTGGCCGCCGCCGGCATCCTTAAACGCGTCCCACATCGCAAAAAAGTACAAGCAAGGATAAAACATGAGCCAGCCGATGTCAACCATGGCCGCCGCTTCATTGGTGCGCCCTAAAAAGCTGAGCCGAATGGCTTCGTTAAACCGCGATTGCGTGTTAATGAGCAGCTCTAAAAAAATCATGGCGATTCCTTTGACATACTTTTTGTTTAACAGTTGCCCGAAACCGGGCAAGGCGATGCTCCATAACAATGCTTCGATGGCTTTCACTTTCTCGACCCTTTGCTAAAATAATGTTTTGTGACCGCTGCGTTGGTTGTTTCGCGATGAAGCAGAACAAGGAAGAGCGAGCGAAAGCAGAAGGATCAGTCCAGAGGCGCGCAATTACATTTTTCGCTTTCCTTTTCTATTTTATGCTTTTTTGCAATAGTGGAATGAAGATCCTTGCCTATTAGGCCAAATAGGTCATGTGTACGGGAAAAACTTCTTCCAATTTTTCAGAATAATGAATATAATGAGAATGGGGAGAATTTTAATTGCATCAAAGGGGGAAAACGTGTGAAGGGGCTGAAATCGATTTTGTTATGGGGCCTGACTTCGGTTCTAGGGGCCGTAGGGTTCGCCATTTTGGCTTTAAGCCGCGGCGAATCGGTCAACGCCATGTGGCTGATTGTCGCTGCCGTTTGTACGTATGCGGTCGCCTATCGCTTTTACAGCCGGTTTATCGCCCGCAACGTGTTTGGTCTCGATGATAGCCGGAAAACGCCGGCGGAAGTGTTCAATGACGGAAAAGACTATGTTCCGACCAACAAATGGGTGTTGTTCGGGCATCACTTCGCCGCCATCGCCGGCGCCGGGCCGCTTGTCGGGCCGATTTTGGCCGCGCAGATGGGGTATTTGCCGGGAACGCTTTGGATTGTCATTGGCGTCGTTCTTGGCGGAGCGGTGCAAGACTTTGTCATTTTGTTTGCTTCGATGCGCCGCAACGGGAAGTCGCTCGGCGAAATGATTAAGGAAGAAATGGGGCCGGTCACGGGGCTTATCGCTGCGTTTGGCATTTTGGGCATTATGATTATTTTATTGGCGGTGTTGGCGCTCGTGGTTGTGAAAGCGCTTGTCGGAAGCCCGTGGGGGATGTTTACGATCGCTGCGACGATTCCGATTGCGATTTTGATGGGCATTTACATGCGCTTCATCCGTCCGGGACGCGTCGCGGAGGCATCGCTTGGTGGATTTGTGCTGCTCATTGTATCGATTGTAGCGGGGCAATATGTCGCGGAGCATCCGACGCTTTCCGCCATGTTCACGTTAAAAGGGGAAACGATCGCCATCTTAATGATCATTTATGGCTTTGTTGCCTCGGCTTTGCCGGTGTGGCTCTTGTTGGCGCCGCGCGACTATTTGAGCACGTTTTTGAAAATTGGCACGATCATTGGTCTGGCGCTCGGCATTTTCGTTGTGATGCCGGATTTGCAAATGCCGGCAGTGACGAAATTTATCGATGGCACCGGACCGGTGTTTGCCGGCAATCTGTTCCCGTTCTTGTTCATTACGATCGCTTGCGGCGCGGTGTCTGGATTCCACGCGCTCGTGTCGTCCGGCACAACGCCGAAGATGATTGAGCGGGAAAGCCATGCGCGCCCGATCGGCTACGGCGCGATGCTGATGGAGTCGTTCGTGGCGGTGATGGCGATGGTGGCAGCTTGCGTCTTGACGCCGGGAGCCTATTTTGCCATCAACAGCCCGGCGGCTGTGATCGGAACCGATGTGGCGCAGGCGGCAAAAGTGGTATCGTCATGGGGATTCACCGTCACGCCGGATATGCTTGCGCAGCTGGCGAAAGACGTCGGCGAGCAAACGGTGTTGTCGCGCACGGGCGGGGCGCCGACGTTGGCGATCGGGATGGCGCACATTTTATCAAGCGTCATCGGCGGCAAGACGCTCATGGCGTTCTGGTACCACTTTGCGATTTTGTTCGAAGCGCTGTTCATCTTGACGACCATTGACGCTGGCACGCGCGTCGGCCGTTTCATGATCCAAGACATTATGGGGACGTTCTACAAACCGCTCGGCAAAACGGATTCGCTCGTCTCGAACTTGATCGCCACGACCCTTTGCGTACTGGCGTGGGGTTACTTCCTGTACCAAGGCGTCGTCGACCCACTCGGCGGCATCAACACGCTCTGGCCGCTGTTTGGCATCGCCAACCAAATGTTGGCCGGCATCGCTTTGCTGTTTGCTACGACGGTGCTGTTTAAAATGGGGAAAAAAGCGTATGTCTGGGTGACGCTCGTGCCGACGACGTGGCTGCTTGTCGTCACGCTGACGGCCGGGTATCAAAAACTGTTCCATGAAAATGTCAAAATTGGTTTCTTGTCGCATGCGAAACTGTTCCAAGACAGCTTGAGCCAAGGCAAAATGTTAGCGCCGGCAACGAATGAGGCGCAAATGCGGCAAATTATTATGAACGACTACATTGATGCGACATTGTGCGCGATTTTCATGCTCGTTGTCATTGCTATGCTGATTTCCGCGCTCAATGTTTGGATCAAGGTGCTGCAAAACAAACACGTGCCGCTCAAAGAAGCGCCGTACGTGCCGCGCGACGGAGAGGGAGCGAAGCACTATGCCTAAATGGCTGAAAAACGTTTTGGCTTATCGCCGCCAGTTTCTAGATTTGCTTGTCGGCGTGCCGAGCTATGAAAAATATGTCGAACATATGAAAACCCATCATCCTGGCGAGCCGATCAAGTCGCGAAAAGAGTTTTTCTGCGAGGCGCAAGAGGCGCGCTACAATGCCAAAGGCGGCAAAGTGTCGCGCTGCTGCTAGCGGCCTCGAAGGAAGAAGAGGCACGTCCCCTTCTTCCTTTTTTCTTCTTGACAACGGTCATGGCGTTTCCATGGACGTGCGGCAGGCTACGAGATCGCTTGGGGAAGGAAGGAGTGAGGGATACGATGCGCGTTCTCGTTGTTGGAGCGGGGGCTGTCGGCGGCTATTTCGGCGGACGGCTGCTGGAAAAAGGGGTGGATGTTGCCTTTCTTGTTCGCGAGAGGAGAAAACGAGAGTTGGAAGAACGGGGGCTTGTCATCCGTAGCGTGCACGGTGACGCCGTGTTGAGGCCCAAACTGATCGTTGCGGGGGAGGACGATGGACCGTTTGACGTTGTCGTGTTTGCAAGCAAAGCCTATCATTTGACCGGCGCGATCGCTGATGCCAAACCGTATGTCGGAGAGGGGACGATGGTGTTGCCGCTCCTAAATGGCATCGCTCATATGGAGTCGTTATGGGCGGTCTTCGGGCGTGAGAACGTCCTTGGCGGGCTTTGCTTTATGAGGAACGCTTGGCTGCTCGGCGATGAAATGGGAAAACGCCGTCCGCTTGGCGCGAGTCGGTCTGCTCTCGGCCAAGCGGCTGTTTTTTTGGAAAAGAGAGTTGTGCACGGCGGAGATGTGTTGTACAGTTAATAGTGAAAACGTGTGCACAAAGGAGGAGCAGCCTTGAAGAAAACGTGGTGGAAAGAGGGTGTCGCCTATCAAATTTATCCGCGCAGTTTTATGGATTCCAACGGCGACGGCATTGGCGATCTTCGCGGCATCATTGAGAAGCTCGATTATCTTGTCGAGCTTGGGGTCGACATTATTTGGATTTGCCCGATTTACCGCTCGCCGAATGCCGATAATGGATATGATATTAGCGATTATCAAGCGATTATGGATGAATTCGGAACGATGGCCGACTTTGATGAGCTGCTCGCCGAAGCCCATCGGCGCGGGTTGAAAATCATTTTGGATTTGGTCATCAACCATACGAGCGATGAGCACCCGTGGTTCATCGAATCGCGCTCATCGCGGAACAGTCCGAAGCGCGATTGGTATATTTGGCGCGACGGCAAAGACGGGCGCGAGCCGAATAATTGGGAGAGCATCTTCGGCGGCTCGGCATGGCAATACGATGAACAAACGGGACAGTATTATTTGCACATTTTCGATGTCAAGCAGCCGGATTTGAATTGGGAAAACGATGAGGTGCGCCGGGCGCTGTATGATATGGTCAACTGGTGGTTGGAGAAAGGGATCGATGGCTTCCGCGTCGATGCCATTTCCCATATTAAGAAAAAACCAGGGCTTCCCGATTTGCCGAATCCGAAAGGGCTGAAATACGTGCCGTCGTTTGCCGGCCATATGAATCAGCCGGGAATTATGGACTATTTGCGAGAGCTCACGGAGCAAACGTTTGCACGTTACGATGTAATGACCGTCGGGGAGGCGAACGGCGTGACGGTCGAGGAAGCCGAACAATGGGTCGGAGAAGAGCATGGTGTGTTCAATATGATTTTTCAGTTCGAACATTTAGGGTTATGGCAACGCCAGGATGATGGATCGATCGATGTTCGGCGGTTGAAGCGAACATTGACGAAGTGGCAAAAAGGGCTGGAAAACCGGGGCTGGAATGCGCTCTTTTTGGAAAATCACGATGTGCCCCGCTCCGTGTCGACATGGGGGAATGACCGCGAGTATTGGGCGGAAAGCGCGAAGGCGCTCGGCGCGCTGTACTTTTTCATGCAAGGAACGCCGTTCATTTATCAAGGCCAAGAAATTGGCATGACCAATGTTCAGTTTCCTCATATTCACGATTATCGTGATGTCGCGATTTTGCGGATGTATGAACTGGAGCGGGCCAAGGGGCGCGCGCATGACGAGATCATGCGCACGATTTGGAAAACAGGTCGCGACAATTCACGCACACCGATGCAATGGTCTGCCGAGCCGAACGCTGGATTCACCACGGGAACCCCGTGGATTCAGGTGAATGATAATTATCGGACGATCAATGTCGAAGCCGAACGGCGCGATCCCCATTCGGTCTGGTCGTTTTACCGGCGAATGATCGAGCTTCGTAAACAACATGAACTGCTTGTTTACGGAACGTACGATTTGCTGCTGGAACATCACCGTTCGATTTATGCATATACAAGGACGCTTGGGAGCGAGCGAGCGCTTGTCATTGTCAACTTGTCGGAGCGGCCGGCTCTGTATCGTTATGACCCGATTCGCCTCCAATCGGACCATTTGGCGCTGAGCAATTATCCGGTTCGGCCGCATAAAAACGCCACTCGTTTTATGATGAAGCCGTATGAAGCGCGGGTTTATCTCTGGAAAGAATGAGAAGGAATTGGTTCGGTCGGCGTCGAATGGATGTCTATAAGGCTGGTGAAAAACGGTTGTTTCTCTTGAACATGGGGGAGCGTGTGAAAGGCGATCCGGATGCGACAGGGCTTTTCTATTTGAGAAACGAGGCTGGTAAGCGGCCTGTTTCCTTAAATCACCGGCCTCATAGAAAGGAGAGGAGAAAGATGACGACCATCGACCCGATCCGTTATCCTATCGGAACGTTTCAACCGCCGGCGGCATTTTGCGGCCAAGAGGTAGAAGAGTGGATCAAAGCGATCCGTGAACACCCCGGTGCTTTGCGGGAGGCGGTGAGCGGATTGAATGAAGAGCAGTTGAACACTCCCTACCGCGACGGCGGGTGGACGATCGCCCAAGTCGTTCACCATTTGGCCGACGCGAGCATGAACGCGTTTTTGCGCACGAAATGGGGGCTGACGGAGGAACACCCGCTGGTAAAACCATTTGCCGAAAGCGAATGGGCTAAAACGGCGGAGGCGCGCTCGCTGGCTATCGAACCTTCGCTCGTATTGCTTGACGGTCTTCACGCTCGGTGGGCAGCGCTGCTGGAAGCGATGACCGAAGCCGATTTTCACCGCACCGTTCGGCCGGAAGGAGCGGCGAAGGAGATGCCGCTTTACGTATTGACGGCGTTGTATGCATGGCATGGCAAGCATCATACGGCGCAAATTTTGGCGTTGCGCCAACGGAAAGGATGGTAAAACGCCGCTGCGGTCGAAGGAACGGAGGCCTCATTTTGGTTCGTTGGATTCAAAGCGTTGCGAGGCGTTTGCGGCCGGCACCTGCAGTGGCAAGCAAGGAAACGTAATGGGTTCGGATCAACGGTTTAGCCGTTGTTTAGGATCTGTTTTTAGGCACCTTTCGTCCTAGGATGGAGCGGCCTTTATACGTTTAGCCGTTGTTTAGGATCTGGTTTTCCACAGATCCTTTTTGTTTTTCGGAGAACGGGGATGTTAAGGAACGGGGCGCTTGGCAATATCGTTTCGCCAATCGAAAAGATTGGTCACATCGGTTCTACTTTTCCTATGTTCCTCCTTGATCAAGCAGGGAAGCTTTTTTTCGCCTTTTTAGAAGGCTGTGATCTTCGAGCGCATACACGTTCCCCGCATCGTTTTTCAAGCGGAAATCCCTTATGGCATCGGCTTCATTTTTCACACGCTTCCCGATGGCGATCAGGGGAAGTGCGGTTTTTCTCCGCCTTTTTTGAAAACAGAAAGGAATCGATCATTTCGCTTACACAAACGCATCCAGTATGTTATACTGACAAATATTGAGGGATACGAAAGATAGGAAGGGGAGAGATATGGGTGCGCAACAACAACCGGTGGTGACGGAGCAGAAAGAGAAAATTTGGACGCGCAATTTCCTGTTCATTTGCCTCGCCAACTTTTTTGTTTTCCTCGGATTTCAAATGACGCTGCCGACCATCCCGCTTTTTGTCGAGCATTTAGGTGGCAATGATCAGCTCATTGGCCTCGTTGTTGGGATTTTTACTTTTTCGGCGCTCGTCGTTCGGCCTTTCGCTGGCCATGCACTGGAGACGAAAGGACGACGGTTTGTGTTTTTGCTCGGATTGCTCATTTTTGTCATTTCTGTCGGATCCTACAGTCTGATCTCGAGCATTTTCTTTCTCTTTTTCATGCGGGTGATCCAAGGAATTGGCTGGGGGTTTTCGACAACGGCATCCGGCACGGTAGCGACCGATATCATTCCGGCGAGCCGCCGCGGGGAAGGGATGGGGTATTACGGGCTGTCGGGAAATATTGCCCTCGCCTTTGGCCCGTCGCTTGGACTTGCGTTGGCGGCCTCTATTCCGTTCAACCGCTTATTTCTGATTTGTGCGGCGCTTGGTGTGGCTTCTTTGGCGTTTGCCGCGGCGATTACATATAAAAAAGCGGAGGCCAAGCATGGCCAAAAGGAAAGCAAATGGGATCTTTACGAAAAGACGGCTTTGATTCCATCCGTGCTGCTTTTCTTTTTAACGGTGACCTTTGGCGGCATCGCTTCCTTTTTGCCTTTGTATACGGCGCAAAAAGACATCGGCGGCTTGCAGCTATATTTTTTGCTTTACGCGCTCGCTTTAATGGTGACGCGGACGTTCGCCGGTCAGTGGTATGACCGGAAAGGGCATCGGGCTGTCTTTCTCCCCGGTGCCGGGCTCATTTTGTTGGCGATGCTGCTGCTCGCTTGGCTGCCGGGGGAATGGGCGTTATTGGCTGCGGCGGTGCTGTACGGTTTTGGGTTTGGCATGGTGCAGCCGGGGCTGCAGGCGTGGTCGGTGGAGCGGGCGCCTGTTCATCGGAAAGGGATGGCGAACGCGACGTTTTTCTCGTTTTTTGATTTAGGAGTTGGCATTGGGGCGATGGTGTTCGGCCAGATCAGCCATTGGTTTGGTTATCCGGCCATTTACTTATCAGCGGCTTGTTCCGTGCTCGTTTCGATGTTCGTTTATTTAGCCGTGCTGCGCAAAGAGCAGCCGTTTCCGCCGCGCCAAGGAAACAAGGCGTAGGGAAGGGGCGCCGAGGGGAGCAACGGCTTCTAGGAGGCTGGTGAAAAACGGTTGTTTCTCTTGAGCATGAAAGGCGCTCCTGATGCGACTAGGCTGATCCATTTGAGAAACGGGTTTGATCAGCGGCTTGCCCCCTTAAATCATCAGCCTTCTAGAAGGCCGGTGAAAAATTGCTGTCACACACGAATCGGCGGCATGTTCATTCAGAAAAGAAACTTGATTTTGCAAGGCTTCTCTAATTGAGAAACGGATGGAATCAGTAGTATTTTGCACTAAATCACCAGTCTTCTAGGTGCTGCCTCGTTTCCCCTAAACCCCTGTGCTCAGCCTGTGAGCTGGGCTATGAGCAGGAAGCTCGTTTCGGAGAAGGCCATGGTTATTGTTCGTAATAAAGAAATTCCGCTCTCCATGTCCCGTCTTGATCACCTGACAAGCAGGCACGGTGACAAGAAGAGCGAACGATGCTGCGAAAAACAAAATGGCACTGATATCGTTATCGCCGGGAGCGGACTTCGTAAATAGCGAATTTTAAATAATCTCCTTCTTCAGCGGCGAGCAGTTTTGGATGATCGTAGCCGGCGCCGCCCCAATAGACTTGGCGGAGCACTTTTTTGGCGTCAAACGCCGCAGCGGCGACCATCTCTTGAAACAGGTGCGGGCGGACGTGGTATGAGCAGCTCGAAGTGACAAAAAAGCCGCCGTCTTTGACGAGTTTGAGCCCGTTTAAATTAATATCCTTATAGCCGCGCAGCGCCTTTGGAACGGCATAGGCCGATTTGGCGAACGCGGGCGGGTCGATGATGACGACATCCCACTGTCGGCCGGCGCGCACGGATTCGCGCAAATAGTCGAAGGCGTTGGCGACGACAAAGTCGATGTTTGTAAAGCCGTTTAAGGCGGCGTTGCGTTTCGCCGTCTCGATGGCGTGTTCGGAAATATCGACAGCGGTGGCATGTTTCGCGCCGTACAGGCAGGCGTTCAACATGAACGACCCGGTATGGGTGAAGCAATCGAGCACGGTCGTCTCCGGGCCGATCAGCGGGCGGAGCGCGGCGCGGTTTTGCCGCTGATCGAAGAAAAAGCCGGTTTTTTGGCCGTTTTCAATATCGACGATGTATTGAACGCCGTTTTCTTCGATCACGACCTCGGTTTCCGCTTGTTGATACCAAAAGCCTTTTTCTTGTTTGAGCCCTTCAAGCTCGCGAACGGACACATCGTTGCGCAAATAGACGGCTTTGGGGGAAAACACTTCCAGCAAGCCGCGTAAAATCCAGTCTTTGCGCCGCTCCATTCCAAGCGTCAATATTTGCACGACAAGGATTTCTTCGTATTTGTCGACGATCAGCCCCGGCAGAAAATCGGCTTCGCCGTAGATGGCGCGGCAGGAGCGAACGCCGGGGATCATCCGCTCACGATACGCCCACGCTTGGCGAATGCGCTCGACAAAAAAGCGCTCATTCAATTCGTCATCGGGGTTTTGCGTCAGCACACGGACGATGATTTGCGAGGCGGGGTTGATGTACCCTTTCGCCAGCCAATAGCCTTGGTGGTTATAAACGTCCACGAAGTCGCCCGGCGTGATGTCGCCTTCGATGCGGTCGACTTCGCTTTGGAAAATCCATGGATGGCCTTGTTCAAGCCGTTTTTTTCGCTGCCGTTTCAAAATGACGTTTGCCACTCTGTTCACTCCTATCCGGTAGTCAATCGTTGCGCTTTTATCATAGCGAATGGCGGTGGCCGACGCAACGTTGGCCGGAAAAAACGGTTGACAACGGGAACGGCCGTGATATGATAAATGTAAACAAGGAAATAGCATCATTGCGATCCACTAGGGGGGCCTTTAGAAAGGCTGAGATCAAAGTGTGCCTTTGAGACCCTTAGCACCTGATCTGGGTAATGCCAGCGTAGGGAAGTGGAGGAGCTGCACGAAGGCGGGCTATGTCCTTTTTGCCTAGCCAAACGGTGAGCCCACGCCGCTTTCTTTACGCCGATCCGTAAAGGAAGCGGCGTTTTTATTTCGATGAAAAAGGGGGAGAAACCATGTCTTTTGCCAAGCGAGTGCGCGCAGCGGCCGACCCGATCTGGCAGGCGAGCTTTTGCCATCCGTTCGTTCAGGAGCTCGGCCAAGGAACGCTTGAGCGTGAAAAATTCCGTTATTATGTGATGCAAGATGCGTATTACTTGCGCCATTTTGCCCGTGTGCAGGCGCTCGGAGCTGCCAAGGCGCCGGATCTGGCCGCGACCGCCCGGCTCGCCCATCACGCGCAGAGCACCTGCGAGGCGGAGTTGTCGCTGCATGAAACGTTCGCCGAGCTGCTTAACATTACGGAAGCGGAGCGGGCGGCATTCGTTCCCGCGCCGACGGCGTACGCGTATACTTCGCATATGTACCGGGCGGCGTACGAAGGGCACTTAGGCGATGTCATCGCCGCCATTTTGCCTTGCTATTGGCTGTACTATGAAATCGGTGAACGCTTAAAAACGTGCCAGCCGAACGATCCGATTTATGAAAAATGGATTGGCACATACAGTTCCGACTGGTTCCGTTCGCTTGTCGAAGAACAGATCGCGCGCTTGGATGCCATCGCTGAGGCGGTCACCGAGGAGGAGCGCTCCCGGATGGAGCAGCATTTCTTAATCAGCAGCGAATATGAGTATGAATTTTGGGACATGGCGTACCGGCTCGAACGCTGGCCGTCCGCGCGGCTGGCGGCAAGCCGTTGACGTGGGCAAAACGAACAAAGGAGGGACATTGAGATGGAACGGAAGGCAAAAGGGTTGAAGCTGGCCGACATTTTAACAACGATTGTGATTGCGATTGTGTTCGGGGTGATTTACAAAGTATGGGGGCCGCTGTACGATATGGTGAAAGTGTTTGGCTTCCATGCCGATCAATTGATGTATGGGATGTGGTTTATCGCCTCATCGCTCGCCTATTTGCTCATCCGCAAGCCCGGGGTGGCGCTGCTTGCCGAAACGGCGGCTTCGTCCGGTGAGCTGATCATGGGGTCGCAGTGGGGGCTTGAAGTGCTCATTTATGGATTTGTTCAAGGGTTGTTTGCCGAGCTTGTGTTTGCGGCGTTCCGCTATCGGCGGTTTGACGTGTTCGTCGTCTCGCTAAGCGCGGTCGGCGCGACGGCCGGTTCGCTCATCATGGACTTTTACAAAGGCTACATTGACGCGCTCGCCCCATGGAACATGGCGCTCTTTTTGCTGGCGCGCTTTATCGGTGCCATCGTGATTGCCGGCGCGTTCGCTGTCTCGTTGGCCAAGGCGCTTGAGAAAACCGGGGTGACGCAAATGTGGCGGCCGGCTTCCCAAGACGACTATGACGCATTGAATCGATAAGGCGGCGAAGAAAGATGAAAGAAGCGGTATCGATCGAGCGGCTGCGCCTGAAATTTCCCGGGCGCGCCGGGCTGTTGTTTTGCGATTTGTCGCTTTCGATCGCTCAAGGGGAGAAAGTGCTCCTCCTTGGCCCGTCGGGATGCGGCAAATCCACGCTATTGCAAGTGATGGCCGGCCTTATTCCCAATTCGATTGACGTGCCGATGAAAGCCGAGCGTCTCGAGCGGCCGGAACGCTGGGGGTACGTGTTTCAAGACCCAGATGCTCAGTTTTGTATGCCGTATGCGGATGAGGAGATCGCGTTTGCCTTGGAAAATCGAAACGTGCCGCGCGAGCAGATGCCGGAGCGCATTCACGCGCTGTTGGATCAAGTCGGCTTGGCCATTGCGCCGCACACCGACATTCATACGCTTTCGGGAGGAATGAAACAGCGTCTTGCTTTGGCGTCTGTATTGGCGCTGGAGCCGGATGTGCTGTTTTTGGACGAACCGACGGCTTTGCTTGACGACGAAGGAACGAAAGCGGTGTGGCAAACGGTCAAACAAGTCGGTCGGGAGAAGACGGTCATCATCGTCGAACATAAAATTGACCATGTGCTCGATTTTATTGACCGTATCATTTTGCTGGGGCGCGATGGTCAAATTATCGCCGATGGTGAGGCGAAAACGGTGTTTTCCCGCTATAAGCACGCCATTGGCGCCCACGGCATTTGGTATCCAGGCATCTGGGACGACTACGGATGGCCGGAGCGGCGCGCGGTCAGCGAAGAGGGCGAGGAGCTGCTTCGCCTTTCTCAGTTTCGCGGCTTTAGGAGGAAAGAGGCAAAAATTGAGGTTTCCGAGGCGGCGGTGAGAGGCGGCGAGTGGATCGCTGTCACGGGAAAAAACGGCGCCGGCAAAAGCACGTTGCTGCATGCTTTGATGCAACTCATTCGCACCGAAGGACGCTATCAGCTGTTTGGAGACGACATCAGCGAGCGGCAGCCGCTGCATCGCGATATCGCGTTTGTGTTTCAAAATCCCGAATGGCAGTTTGTCACCCATTCTGTCCGCGATGAACTCGCTTATTCCCTCAAGCTCCAAGGGCGCCCGGCGGCGGAAATCGAAGCGTTGGTTCACCGCTTTTTGGTCGAGTTTGACCTGATCGAGCAACAGGATACGCACCCGTACCAATTGTCGGTCGGGCAAAAGCGGCGGCTGAGCGTAGCGTCTTCCGTCATCGCCGGCCAGCGCCTTCTTTTGCTCGACGAGCCGACCTTCGGACAGGATGCGAAAAATACGTTCGCTTTGCTCGAACGGCTCGAATCGCAGCGCCAGCAAGGAGCGGCGGTCATCATGGTGACGCACGATGAGCACATTGTCCGCCGTTTTGCCACAAGGCGCTGGGTGATTGAAGACGGTGCGCTTGTCCGCGACGAGCCGTTGGACGTTTGCCGGTTGGCGATTGCCAAGAGGGGGATGGGACGATGAAGTGGGAAATCTCGCATCGGGAAACATGGCTTTATGAGGCGAATCCGACGCTGAAGCTCGCGGTGCTTGTCGTGCTCTTTTTGGCCGTGCTGTTGATTCACAATCCGAATGTGCTCATTAACTTGTCGCTAGCTCTTTTCCTTTTGTTTTGTTTTGGCACGGGGTATCCGGCGAACGTTTTATTCTGGATGTTTTTGCCGTTTTTCCTGATCTTTTTTTCCAGCGCCTCATCGATGATGATGTTCGGAGAAGGAACGACCACATGGTTCCGCTGGGGGCTGATCCATATTACAGCGGAGAGTTTTTGGCGCGGGCTGCATCTAGGATTTCGCGCCTTGGCGCTCGGGCTGCTTGGACTCATCTTTGCGTTGACCACCCGGCCCGTGCCGTTGTTTTACTCCTTGATGCAGCAGCTGAAACTGAAACCAAAGTATGCCTACAGCTTTTTGGCGGCGGTGCGGCTGTTGCCGATCATGCTCGAGGAGCTGCAAACGATTCGCCATGCGTTAAAGGTGCGAGGGGTGCCGCGCCAGGGCGGACTTGGCAAAGTGAAGCGCTACGCCATTCCGCTGTTGTCGCAAAGCATCCGCCGCGCCCAACGCATCGCGGTGGCGATGGAAGCGAAACAGTTTTCCGGAAGCGGTCCGCGCACGTTTTATTATGAGATCGGATTTAGCAAATACGATGGTTGGTTTGTCGCGCTGTTCGCTGCGTTCCTGTTTGCCGCTTATTACGTCGGGATCCACTATCCGTATATTCCTATCCGCGATGTGCGGTAGAAAGTCAGGGATGAAGATGGGTGTCCTTCATTTGGTTTCCACGGGCCGGCAGACAGCAGCGCAATTGGCTGCTATTTGTGCACGCGTTCATCCGTATGCCGATGCCATTCACGTCCGCGAAAAGGGAAAAACGGCGCGCGAGGTGGCAGAGTTTGTGGTCGCGCTGTTGCGGGCAGGGGTGCCGGCGCAAAAAATTATCGTCAATGACCGGGTTGATGTGGCCGCGGTCTACGGCGTCAAAGGGGTGCAACTCGCCTATCACAGCCTGCCGGTGCGCGCCGTTCGCCGCACGTTCCCGGATTTGGCGATCGGCTGTTCAGTGCATGGACCGATCGAGGCGAAACAAGCCCAACAGGCTGGTGCTCTTTTTTGCTTGTACGGCCATGTGTTTCCGACGGACAGCAAGCCGGGTCTAGTGCCGCGCGGGTTGGATGGGGTGGCGGACGTCGTTCGGGCTGTGCAAATTCCGATTATTGCGATCGGCGGCATTCATGCCGGCAACGCGCGTTCCGTTCTGAAAGCCGGCGCGGCGGGAGTGGCGGTATTGTCGGCGGTTTTTTTGGCGGAAGATCCTGTGCGGGAAGCGAAACAGCTCGCTGAGATCGTAAAGGGGGAGAGGATCGAGTGACAGCGTCTTCGTATGATGTCATTGTGATCGGCGGGGGAGTGATTGGGGCCGCTGTCGGATGGGAGCTCGCTAAGCGGCGGCATCGCGTTGCCATATTTGACATAGGGAAGGCGGGCAAAGAGGCATCAAGCGCCGCTGCTGGCATGCTCGGAGCGCAATCGGAATTTTCCGCGCCAAGCCCGCTCGTCCCGCTCGCTTTACAAAGCCGGGCGCTCATGCCGTCATTGGCTGCCGAGCTGAAAGAGCGGACCGGGATGGACATTGAATTGGTGGAAAAAGGGTTGATCAAAGCGGCGACAACGGAGGAAGAGGCGGACGATTTGCGCCGTCACTACGCGTTTTGGCGCGAGAGGGGCGAACCGGTGCACTGGCTTACCAACGAGGAAGTGCGGGAGATCGAGCCGCAGCTTCATGCCGAGGCGCTGACAGGGGCGATGTGGATTCCGGGCGATGGGCAGGTGAGCGCTCCCAACCTAGCCGCCGCCCTTGTGTCGGCGGCCGTTTCCGCTGGCGTTCATCTATATGAATATGCGGAAGTGCTGGATATTCGCTCCGGAGGCGGCGGTCATCTCGTCGATACGGCCGTCGGCACATTCGCCGCTGAGGCGGTCGTCATTGCTTCTGGAGCGTGGGCGGCTCGGCTCGGCGCCAAGGCGGGGCTTTCGCTCTCCATGTTCCCTGTTAAGGGGGAGTGTCTCATGGTGCGGGCGCACGTCCCTTTGTTGCGAACGACAGTGTTTGCGAAAAACGGCTGTTATATCGTCCCGAAGGCGGGGAACCGCTTGCTGATCGGGGCCACATCCACCCCCGGCACGTATGATCGCCGCATCTTGGCTGGCGGTCTGGCTCGCTTGTTGTTTCAAGCCGCTCATTTGCTTCCGGCCGTTGAACAAGCGGAATGGGTCGACGCATGGAGCGGAATTCGGCCGCAGACGAAAGATGGATTGCCGTATATTGGAGAACATCCTGAGCGGCCAGGAGTATTCGTGGCTGCCGGTCATTACCGCAACGGCATTTTGCTTAGCGCCGTCACCGGAGCGATTGTGGCTGACTTGGTCGAGCGAAAGAAGCCGGCGTTTGATTTGTCGCCGTTCGCGCTGACGCGTCATGCCGAAGAAACGGAGGGGGTCAAATGACGTTAACGATCAACGGGGAAACGGTCACGGTGCCCGATGAAGTCAAAACGGTGAGCGATTTGCTCTCCTATTTCCAGCTTACCAATAAGCTGGCGATTGTCGAAGTCAATGTGCGCATCATTGAAAAACATGAGTACGGTACAACCGCGCTCGCCGATGGCGATCGCATCGAAATTGTTCATTTTGTAGGAGGCGGTTGAGATGCTGAACATTGGCCCATATTCGTTTTCTTCGCGGCTATTGCTTGGCACTGGCAAGTATCCGAGTTGGGAAGTGCAAAAAGCGGCGGTGGAAGCGTCAGGAGCGGAAATTTTGACGTTCGCCGTTCGGCGGATGAACATTTTTTCTCCGGAGCAGCCGAATGTATTGGAACAGCTCGATGTCACCCGCTACAAGCTGCTCCCGAATACCGCTGGGGCAAAAACGGCGGAAGAGGCGGTGCGCATCGCGCGACTGGCCAAAGCATCGGGGTTATGTGATATGATTAAGGTGGAAGTGATCGGCTGCGACAAAACGTTGCTTCCTGATCCGGTCGAAACGTTGAAGGCGGCAGAGAAGCTGTTGGAAGAAGGGTTTATCGTGCTGCCGTACACATCAGATGACGTCGTGCTGGCTAGGCGGCTCGAGGAGCTCGGCTGCCATGCGATTATGCCGGGAGCGTCGCCGATCGGGTCAGGGCAAGGCATCGTCAATCCGCTCAACTTGAGTTTCATTATCGAACATGCGACGGTGCCGGTGATCGTTGACGCCGGGATCGGCAGCCCGGCGGATGCGGCGCTGGCAATGGAGCTTGGTGCGGATGGGGTGTTGCTCAATACGGCCGTTTCTGGCGCGGCGGATCCTGTGAAAATGGCGAGGGCCATGAAGCTGGCGGTGGAGGCGGGACGGCTCGGCTATGAAGCCGGACGCATCCCGAAAAAGCGATACGCGTCAGCAAGCAGCCCGATGGAAGGAATGAGCATTGTTTGAATGGACGCTATTCCCGACAACAGTTGTTTGCGCCCATCGGCGAGGAAGGGCAAACCAACATTCGGAGGAAGCATGTGGTAATAGTCGGCGCCGGCGCGCTCGGGGCAGGCAACGCCGAGGCGCTCGTGCGCGCCGGCATCGGCAAATTGACGATCATTGACCGCGATTATGTGGAATGGAGCAATTTGCAGCGCCAGCAGCTCTACAGTGAAGCCGATGCGATCGCACGGCTGCCGAAGGCGATCGCCGCGAAGCGGAGGCTTGAACAGATCAACAGCGAGGTCGAGATCGAGGCGATCGTTGGCGACGCCGGGCCGGAAGAGCTCGAAGCGATCGCGGCTGAACAGCGCCCGGATGTATGGATTGACGCGACCGACAATTTTGATACGCGCCTTGTGCTCAACGATGTGGCTTATAAATATCGCATCCCGTGGATTTACGGCGCTTGCGTCGGCAGCTATGGCCTCAGTTGCGCGTTCATCCCGGGCCGCACCCCTTGTCTGTACTGTTTGCTTGAAACGGTGCCGCAAGGAGGATTGACGTGCGACACGGCGGGGATCATCGGTCCAGCAGTGCAAATGGTGGTCAGCTATCAAGTGGCGGAAGCGTTGAAAATGTTGGTGGAGGATTGGGCGGCGCTTCGCGGCAAACTTGTTTCCTTTGACCTTTGGACGAATGAATACGCCGCCGTTCGCATTGACGCGGTGAAAAAGGAGGATTGTCCGACATGCGGACGCCACCCATCGTACCCGTTTCTTTCCTACGACCAGCGGACAAAGGCGGCAGTGTTGTGCGGACGCGATTCGGTACAAATCCGCCCACCTGTCCAGCGCGAGTACGAGATCGATGAGCTGGCGGAGATGTTTCGCCGCCAAGGGCTGCAGACGGAAGCGAATCCGTATCTTGTGGCCGTGTCGCTTGGCGGCGGCAAACGGCTTGTCGTGTTCGCCGACGG
This sequence comes from Geobacillus sp. B4113_201601, assembly GCF_001587475.1. Lineage (NCBI taxonomy): Bacteria > Bacillati > Bacillota > Bacilli > Caryophanales > Anoxybacillaceae > Geobacillus > Geobacillus sp. B4113_201601. The sequence goes on along the minus strand of NZ_LQYX01000035.1, from coordinate 156,114 downwards.
CCGCGCGCTCGTGCATGGCACGAAAGACGTGCACGAGGCGAAAACGATCTATTATCGCTACTTAGGATGAACAGGGGCGGCAACTGGTCAGCCGCCCCGTTAGTTTTGGATGGACATGGAAGTTTCGTACCCTCTCTATAGTCAGTTGGCAAAAAATTTGTTATATTTAAAGGGAAGCGTCTTTTGATTGCTTCAGCGCTGCGAATGGTGTTTGCGCAAGCATGTTTCGGCCAAAAAATGGGTATGAATGAACATAGTCATGTTTCCGTTAGGAGTGTGAAGATTCATTGGAAGAGTGGCCGTTAAGGTTATTCGGATGGTTTTTCCTGTTCTTGTTCGCAAACGTCCTGTTTGCCTCAGCGGAAGCTGCGTTTTCTCAAGCAAGCAAAGCCCGATTGCGCCAGTACGTGGAAGACAATCCGCAAAATAAGCGCTTGCAAGCGGTGTTTGGCCAACTTGACCGCGTGTTGTTGGCGCTGGCCGTTGCCAACCGGTTGACGGGTGTAGTAGCCATCGCGTTGTTTCTTGATATCGCCGTTTCCCTTTTTGGGGAACGGATCGGTTTGCTTAGTGGAATTGCGATAATGACGGTGTTATCGGTGGTCTTCGGTGAAATTTTGCCAAAATCGATGGCGAAAGAGCAGGCAGAATCGCTGGCGGTTCGGTACGCGAGCCTCGCTTACGGGTTGATGAAATGGATGACGCCGGTTACCGCTTCCTTTCACGTTTTAAAAGAGCGGATCGCTCGGCGCTTTGCCAACGGGGTCGCCGTGCCAGCGGTCACGGAGGAAGATATTAAAGTGATGGTTGAGTTGAGCGAAGAGGAAGGGGTTATTGACAATAAAGAAAAAGAGCTCATTCAACGTTCGCTCGATTTTGATGAAATTTTAGTCGAAGAAATTTTTACGCCGCGCGCCGATATGGTCGCGGTGGAAGTGAACCAGTCGATTGAAGAAATTCGCGACGTGTTTTTGGAGGAAAAATATTCGCGCATCCCGGTGTACGAGGGCGACATTGACAATGTGATCGGGATTTTGTCGGAAAGCGACTTTTTCGGCGAACTGGTGCGGAAGCGGGAAGTGCGCATCCGCGATTTGCTCCGTCAACCGTTGTTTGTCGTTGAGTCGATGAAAGTGTCCGACTTGTTGCCGGAGCTGCAAAAAAGCAAGGTGCATATGGCCATCGTCGTTGATGAGTTTGGCGGCACGGCTGGCCTGATCACGCTTGAAGATATCATCGAGCAAATCGTCGGCGAAATATGGGATGAACATGATGAAGCGGTGAAAACGGTGCGCCAAATCGATGAGCACAGCTTTGAGTTCAACGCTGAGCTGCCGTTGGATGAATTTTGCGAGGTAATGAACATCGAGGTGCCTGAAAGCGAATCCCATACGTTGGGCGGTTGGATTTTCGAGATGTTTGAGCGCATTCCGTCCGTTGGCGAAACGCTGCAGTACGGGCCGTTGACGTTCACCGTTCGTCAGGTGGACAATCGGCGCATCCGCAAAGTGCTCGTCTCCATGAGCCCACCGCTCGCCGAACAAGCGGGAGGCGTTTAATCCGCCGTTTTTCGCAAGGTTCTTTTCGTCGAGCGAGATAAGGCCAACGAACCGCGCCAGCCGGAACGGAATCGGTTGCAATAAAGGAACATAGCAACGAAAGAGGGTGTCCCGATCTTGGGACACCCTCGTTTGCCATCTATATCAAGTTGTTGGCCGTGCTGTTATTGAATGTGGCCGAATTGGCCGCCAAGATGTTGTTGAGCCATGGCAACAAGGCGTTTCGTAATTTCGCCGCCGACCGAACCGTTCGCGCGAGAAGTCGTGTCAGCCCCAAGGTTTACGCCGAATTCTTGGGCGATTTCATACTTCATTTGATCGATCGCTTGTTGAGCACCAGCGACTAACAGTTGGTTGTTGGTATTGTTGCGTGCCATAGTTAGATCATCTCCTCGTGAAAGAATTTTGATGGCTGGGTTGGCTGGATTTGCACCAGCGTTGCACGCCGTAAAGCGCGCTGCCAAGCTTGGCTGAACCCACCGCCCATCTGTTGTTTCGCCAGCTGTCCCGTTGCAACGGATTTGGCTGTTCCGCTGGCGGTACTCATAGTTTGGGACGTTTTTGTCTCGTTATTCGTTCAAAAGATATGGGAATTTTTTACGTTTTATCATCGCTGCGATTAGGGAATAGATAGGTTGTAATCAACCATTTCCGATCTCCATGTCCCGTCTTGATTACCTGACAAGCTGGTGCGGTGACAGAAGAGCGAACCATGCCATGGAAAACAAAATGGCAGCTTATTAAAGGAACAGCTGGTAGCGTCAAACGGGTGATCGAAATTTCGCACCGATCATCCCATTAGGCAGGGGGAAAGCGGGATGGCCCCTTGACCAAGAACAGCTTAGAAGTTTGGGAAAAAACGGCTGCCACGAGCCAATCAGCGGCATGTCGCCAAAAAGAAGGCTGATTTCGCTAGGCTTCTTTCATCGAGAAACAAATGGAACAGCATTATTTCGTACGAAATCACCGACCCTTTAGAGGAGGAAGCAGCATGAACGTTTGTCCGCTTTGCAACGGGCTGCGCCGAGTAACGGTGTATTGCAGCAGCTGCCGGCAGCCAATGGAGGATCAAGGAAAGGTGACCGATTATTTTGATGATTACAGCCCGTATATGGATGCGGATATGATGAAACAATTCGACGGTTACGCACGTACATACACGAATCATGAATGTGTCCATCTGTTTTATTGTCCGCGCTGCCAGGCGGAGGAAGTGCGATTTATTCAAGAATAAGCGGTCGAGTGATGTCATAGCGCCG
>NZ_LQYX01000035.1:79857-153277 GCF_001587475.1 Geobacillus sp. B4113_201601 | reverse complement strand
AAAAAAAAAAAAAACGGCGTCCCAGCTGGAGGAACGCCCGAGTGTATAGGAAAACAAAGGGGGTTACTTTTCGTTCGCCGCCCGGATGCGCCGCTCGGTTTCGACATCAAAGAAGTGCGCTTTGTTCATATCGAGCGCCAAGTCGATTCGGTGCCCCGGCTTAATTTCCGTGCGGGCGTCAATACGGGCGACCATTTCTTGGCCATCGATGCTGAAGTAAATCATCGACTCGGCCCCAAGCAGCTCGGCGACTTCCACGTGCGCTGTTACTTTCGTGGCCGGTGAGGCTTCCAAGAAGAGCGGCTCATCGTGAATGTCTTCCGGACGGATCCCTAAAATGACTTCTTTGCCGACATATCCTTGTTCACGGAGCACTTTCATTTTCCCTTCCGGAATGCCGAACGAGGTTTGGCCGACGACAAACTTGCCGTCTTGCAGCGTTCCGCGCAGGAAGTTCATGGCTGGCGAACCGATAAAGCCGCCGACAAAAATGTTTTCCGGTTTCTCATATACTTCGCGCGGCGTTCCGACTTGCTGAATGACGCCGTCTTTCATGACGACAAGGCGAGTGGCCATCGTCATGGCTTCCGTTTGGTCGTGAGTGACGTAAATCGTCGTCGTTTCCAAACGTTGATGGAGCTTCGCGATTTCCGAGCGCATTTGCACACGCAGTTTGGCATCCAAGTTCGAGAGCGGCTCGTCCATTAAGAATACTTTGGCATCGCGAACGATGGCCCGCCCTAACGCAACGCGCTGCCGCTGCCCGCCGGAGAGCGCTTTTGGTTTGCGGTCCAAATATTGTTCAAGCCCCAGAATGCGGGCGGCTTCGCGCACGCGTTTGTCAATTTCCGCCTTCGGGAATTTGCGCAATTTTAAGCCGAACGCCATATTGTCATAAACGCTCATATGCGGGTAAAGCGCGTAGTTTTGGAACACCATCGCGATATCGCGGTCTTTCGGCGGCACGTCGTTCATTCGTTTGCCATCGATGTAAAGATCGCCTTTGGAAATTTCCTCAAGGCCGGCGATCATCCGCAATGTCGTCGATTTGCCGCAGCCGGACGGGCCGACGAAGACAATAAACTCTTTGTCTTGGATATGCAAGTTAAAGTCTTTGACAGCTGTGACGTTGTTGTCGTAAATTTTGTAAATATGATCCAAAATGAGCTCTGCCATGGCCAATCCTCCCGCTTGTTGAAATCGGTTTCCTCTAGCTTTAGAGTATAGAAAAATAGAAACATTCGTAAATGGACAACATGCACAAAAAACGGCGGCCCATTTTCGGCAGCCTGCCCAACGTTACGGACGGCGGCGATGCAAAATAGCGAGATACATCGCCGCCGCCCCTTTAAATCGCTTGATATCGAGACCGGTCTGCTCGGTCCATTTCTCGATGCGATATTGCAAACTGTTGCGATGCATGTAAAGGGCTTTCGCCGCCATCGAGACGTTTAAGTTGCACTGGAAAAACGTCTCGATCGCTTGGAGGTCATCTTCCTCCAGCTCGTTGAGAAACGAAAAGAGGCGATCGACGTTTCCGCTGTCCGTTTCGCCTGCAACGAGCGGAAGCAAGATGACGTCTTCCCATTCGTACACCGTTTGTTTCGGCCAAAAGCGCCGAGCGGCGGCGAAACATTCTTTTTCGAGAAGGAACGATTCGCGCAGATGGCCATCGGCGGGGCGGATCGGGCCGATCAGCACGTGGATGGCGGCATAAAAATCGGCGGCGAGCGCTTCGGCCATATCGACAAGCGGCGGCCGCTCAGCGGTCCGTTTCGGCTTCGCTTCGACGATGACCCCGCGATGATCTTGCTCCCAGACGATCGTGATCGGCGAGGAAAATAAGCCGCGCAGGGCATCGGCAAAATCGTCTCTAGGGACGATCGGCCGGTTCGCAGTGAAATGAATAAACCGGCAGTACGGCGCGGTGAGTTGGACGAGCGCCGCCGGGTCACCGCAGGCGATCCATCGCTTCCATGCCCGTTCCGCTTCTCCTTCCGGTGTGCGCCGCCCGCTGGCCGGTGTGAAAAAGAGCGACAGCAGCCGCCGCTCCCGGTCGGTCAACCGCTGTTTGGCAATGCCGATTTCATCCCCGTCTGCCGTATAAAACCAGTCATACGCTTCCGGCTGCTCCGTCTGGCCGTTGATGATGATATCCCCAGCATAAAGCGACTCGAGCTCTTTAAGCATCGCGCGCCATCCTTTCTGTCGTTTTGCATCCATTATAACAAAATCCGACTTCCCTTGGGGGAAGTCGGAGCGGTCAATCGCCGGCCTCGTGAGGCGGTTCCTCTTTGACGAGATCGCGCGCTTCTTCGATGTTGACTTGTTCACCGTGGCCGTAGACCATGCCGCCGGCCATTCCTTCATTGATCATGCGATCGATGTCCCACTCATACTCATCTCTTCCTTCATATAAGGCATCTTGGCGCCCCGTTTCTTTCCGTTCCATCGTTCTCTCCTTCCTTTTTGTTTTTTCTAGTTTGTCCGAAGTCGTCATCGTCTATCCGCTTCGTTCATATGGATAGTAGAGGACAAGCGGGAAGGAGTGATGGAAAATGACGATGATCATCCGACAATTGCTTCAAACGATCGCCGCGGCCGAAGAAACAGCCCAGCGGCTCGCTGACTTGGACAAGGAAGAAACAGAATGGGAAGCTTACTTGAAAGAGGCAAGGCGCCAGCGCCAATTTTGGGAATACATGTACCGGCTCATCGCCGGCCAAGAATGCGCCGTGAAGAGCGCGGAAGGGGAGGCGGATCACAGCGGCCGCCTTGAGCTGCTGGAAGCCCTCGCCGCCGCGGAGTGGACAAAGGCGCAATTATGCCAGCGGGTTTGCGGCCGCCTGAGCGGCGCGGCCCGGCAGGCCTCCGATCGCCTGTTTCACCAAGCGCTCCAGCAAAGCGGCGCGTTGTTAGCTATGGTGCAAGCTGAGCGAATGAAGCAAACAGTTCATTAAGCCGTTCAAGCCGCCGTTTTTCAATGTCTGGTTCATCGAAGGACATCGGTTTGGCGTTCATTTCATACACGTAAAGTTCATAGTTCGGGCCGACGCCGATGTCGGCGGAAAATTCGCCGACAAATCCGAACCGTTCGCTCAATCGCTCGCCGCTTAGGGCGATCAGTTGGGCAAGCGACGCCTCGTCAATCCGCTTTTCGACCTCGGCGTAGGGAAGAATCGTCCCGCCGTGAAAAACATGGGTTGTTAGCGCCCGTCTCGCGGCTAAACGGACGCCGACGCCGGTCATTGTATAGCGGCCGCGCCGCCAATGAGCGAGCACGCGCAAGTCGTAGCGCTGGCCGTTCCACGTGTCCGTTCGGGCCGCCGCTTGGGCGATGTAGCCGCCCGATTCAAGCAACGGGGCGAGCGCTTCGAGGGAACGAAGCCGCTTTCGCCCACCGGGATGTTCGCATAAAACGGAACGGTCCGGCAAGACGGTGAGGCGAAATAGCCCGTTTCCTTTCGCGCCATCGTCTTTTTTGACGTAAACGCAGCTATAGCGGTTCAGCCATGCGCGAACGTCATCGGCTGTCCGGACCGGCGCGGTTGGCAGTAAATGCGGCCAAAGCCGGCCATCAGCGCGCAGGGCGTCATACACATCCGACTTGCGGAAAAACGACCGGTTGATCAAGGCAATTCCGCCCGCATCGAACCGGGCGGCCGCCGTTTGGAACCGCTTGTCGCTTTCTTCCGCTCGGCTTTTTACCCGGTTGTAGACGACATCAGGAAGCGGGGTGGATGCTTTGATCCAGCGTCCGGACGCCGGCACGAGCACAAAGCCGGAAACGGTGTTTTCCTTCACGCCAGCGGCGGTCGTGACGATGGCAATGCCGCCGGCGTCATGAACAGAACGGACGACCGTTTCCAGCCATCTTTTTTTCCCGACAAGCAAAGCGGGAATCGACGATTCGCTCACCAAAACGCCAACAAGTGGTCCGACCCGCCCGGCCCGTTCGCGAACGGGAAAGGTGAGGTCGGGAAGGGAAGCGGCGGGAACAAGGCGGCCGCTGCCAAACCGATATGGCTCGCTCAGCCGTTCGCCGACCCATGCACCGGTATCGCTTTGATAGCCGATCGTTATCATGGCCAAAGCGCCTCTGGGGCGGTGATGGCGGTTTTGCTCAAGTGGATGGCGTAGGCAAGCGGCAGCCGCACCGTTTGTTCGTCCGCTTCTTTAAGCTTCGGATGGTGAAAAATCGAACGTCCCGGTTTTGAGTTGGCTTCAAACATCCACACGTTTCCGTCGCGGTCGATTCCAAAGTCAAAGCCGATTTCGCCGATGAAGGCATCCAGCGTTTCCTCAAGGCAGCGGCTGAGCGTTAAGGCGGCGTCGCATAGACGGCTGATGAGCGCTTGCCGTTCGCCGGGGTCGGGGAAAATTTCCTCGAGCGTTTTCACAGTGCCGCCGCTGCGGATGTGGGTGGTCAAGCTTTCTTTTCCGGCGATTTTGGCGGCCATGGCGCTGACTTGCCATGCGTTTTGGCCGTCTTTATTTGTATGGACGCGGAAATCGACCGGTCGACCGCGCACAGTCAGGAGCGGGATGGCCTGCTGAATGACGCAGCGATGAAGCGGAGCGGCGGCCAACAAATGATGCCATACCGCCATCGCGGTAGGAAAGGTCAACGTTTTGACGTCGCCGTGCTCTTCGCGAAAGCGGCACTCATACGCTCCGCTTTTTTTCGCCAGATGATAGATGCCGCGCCCTAAACTGCCGTCGGCCGGTTTGATATAAGCTTCGGCGTATCGGTGAAGGAACTGCTCGATCGTCTTGGCTGTGATATGGGCCGCCGTCGCCGGCAAATACGGCTTGACTTGCGGATGAGTCGACAGCCGCCGGTAAATATCGGCTTTGTTGAAAAAATGGCCGTTAAACACAGGGATGCCATACCGTGTTTGCAACGTTTCCGTGATCGTGTGGAACGGTTGGGCGTTTTCGATGCGCCGGTTCGGTAGCCGGTTGTAAACGGCGGTTGGCAGCGGCACGAGATGACGTTCCCAACCGCGCTCTGTGTAAAAGTAGCCGTTGACCATGCCGTTGTTCCAGTCGATATGAGGGGCGCCGAACAAAAACGCGAATCCCCCGACTTGTTTTTGTTGCGCCAACAGTTTAGCGAAAAAGAGGCTGCGGGTTCCGACCGGGCGGTTGGGCGATGTGGTGAAGCCGGCTGTGAAAATGCCGACAAGCGGGCCGAAATGAACGGCCTCATCTGTCAAAAAGACATGGACCTCGGCGGCAAACGGGATCCGTAAGCGCCGCGCGACGTCATGGGCGATGACGGCTTCGTTCGTGAGCGAGGCCGAAGAGACGATTCGGCATGGTACGAACAGGCTGCCAAACGCTGCCATCGTTTGTCCTGCGAGCGGAAGCGAAGCGGGAAGCACGACGGTACCGGTTGTCTGTTCGTCAATGACCAAGGTGTACGTCACCGCTTGTTCACCTCACGGGCCAAAAACAAACAGTAGCGAAGCGGGGCCTCATAAATACAGTCTTGTTGTTCCGGCGGAAGAACGCTGATGATTTTTCTTCCCGGCTTTGAGTTGACGTCCAAAATCCAAACCGCCCCTTTGTCATCGACGCCGAGATCCAAACCGATTTCAAACAGTGGGCCGAATCGCTCCTCCATATATGCCGGCAACGCCCGAATGATCGTTTCGATGCCATCCATCACGACGGCGCGCCTCGGAATCGTAAGCCGGTCAAGCCAATCGGAAAAGGGCCGGATGTCTGCTCCTGCGCCGACGTTGGCCACCCACGCCCCCGCCCGGCCGACCCGAACCGCCCGTGCCCGTTCCCTCCACTCTCCCGCTTCGTTTTTTTGCAAAAGAAAGCGAAGATCAAACGGTTCACCGGCCGGAGTGGACAGCCGAAGAAGCGGTTGCAGCACATAGCGGCCGCAGCGGTTCAGCGAGGAGACGAACCGCTCAAGCTCGTTTCGGCGGGTGATGATCGTTTGGTGTTGTCCCCAGCCGTCTTCGCTGGACAACGCGGCTCCTTGTTTTCGCATCACGAAAATGCCGCGCCCGCCGGAGCCATGCACCGGTTTGGCGATGATCGCCTGCTGGCGTCGAAGACAGTGCAGCACATCTTCGGCGCCTTCAAGGGGAGAGGTCGGCGGAATGTACGCCGAGAGAAGCGGGTGGGCGGCAAGCGCCTCATACACCTCTCCTTTTCCGGGAAGTCCGTAGCCTAAAAACGTGACATCCGGCCGCTGCTTGAGCCATTGCATGATGGGCTTTGCTTTTTTGGAGCGGTCGTCAGAGCCGTAAAAACAACGATCATAAAGAAACGGCGGAATGGCGAACATAGCGGGCGTCCATTCGTTCGTTTCGGGCTGAAAAACAAGGCCGTGGACTTGTTCCGTCTGCGGGTCGATATCAAGCGGAGAAAAACGGCAGACGGAGATGCCGAAGCGTCCGGCGCGCTTGGCCAGTTCTGTGCAGTAGGGACGGTCTTGCTGCTTGTCAAGGGCGACAAAGCCGAGGGAAAGCAAAGCGGCTCACTCCTTTTCTTCTATCAATGTCAAACTGTAGTTGACGATCGCCTTGGCTGATGGCCGGATCGTCTTCGCGGCGGGAACCATTTCCACGTGCTTGGACGGCTTGCTGTTCACTTCAATAATCCAAGGATGGTCGTGGATATCGACAGCAAGATCGATGCCCAGCTCCCCGTACATCCCGTCGGCTTCTAGCGCCAGCGCTGCCGCCGCCTCAAGGGCGATTTCTTTGAGGAGCTGTTTTTGTTGAAAGGCTACAGATTTCGGATACCACTCCTGCAAGACCGCATTGACGGCCAGCAGTTCTCCGCCGCGGGCGAGGTTGGCGACGAACTGGTCGGGCGATGCCGCGCGGGCGACGGCGGAAGTGACGCGCCAAGCGTTGTGGCGGGTTCGATGGCAAAGGAAGCGAAAATCGACCGGGCGGCTGTCCAGCGAGCGCAGCTCAAGCCCTTGCTGAATGATCATCGGCGCGGTTGTTTGTTGCCATAAGGCGGAAACGAAGACATCGATCGGCTGGTCAATCGTTGCCGAGGCCGCCGCCGTGGAACGGCGCAGGCCTATTCCGCCGTTTTGGCGTTCAAGGCGCAAAATCCCCCGTCCTTGGCTGCCGTGGATCGGTTTGAGAAAGACCGCTGGGAAGGCGGAAAGAAACGCTTCGAGTTCTCCCGGATCGTTCCATAGCGAGGTTTTGGGCAAGTACGGGCGCAAATGGCGGTGTCGTTCAATATAGCCATGCACTTCCCACTTATGCAGAAAGCGGCGGTTGAACATCACCCCGCCTTCTTCCGCAAGCCGGGTGAGCAGTTCGGCAAACGCCGGAGAATGCTCCGACGAGCGCGAGTGCAGGCGGTTGTAGATCACGTTGGCGGGAGGAACGTCTTGTTTGCTCCACGCGCCGTTGCTTCGCTGATAGCCGAGGCGCTGCAAATAAAGCGACGGCGAGGTGACGTAAACGAAGAGACCGCGTTCGCTTCCGTACTGTTCGAGCTCCTCGCAAAAACGATGAATGGAACCAAAGCGGGCTTGTTCATTTTTGTCTTTGATTTCCGTCAAGACAGCCATCGTCGGTTGTTTCTCCATTGCAGTCCCTCATTTGCGCATTCATCACGCAAGCTCTATAATGAACAAATAGGCAAACGTTTATATCGCTATCGTATGATGCCGGCCGCCGCTTGGTGACAACGGCGGAGAAGAAAGGGGAAGACGATGGGTTCGTTCGCGTACTGGGTGCTGATGATCGCCATCGGGGCGTTCATTGGCGGAATGACCAATTTTATCGCCATTGTGATGTTATTTCGCCCGTATGAACCGCTGTACGTCTTAGGAAGACGGCTGCCGTTCACCCCCGGATTAATTCCAAAGCGAAGACGGGAACTCGCCGAACAACTAGGGAAGACGGTCGCGGAGCATTTGGTGACGCCGGAAGGGCTGCGGCGCAAACTGACCGCTCCTGCTTTCGCGACCGAGGTGGCGGAGCAGGGGCGGACATGGCTGAGACGATGGCTTTCACGCCAAGAAACGCCGCTTCAATGGCTTGAGCGCCTTGGCGTTCCTTCGCCTGCCGAGCGGCTCGGCGAGTGGGCTGCCGGGCAAGCGGACCGCGCGTATGAACGGTGGGCAGAAGCGTGGAGACGGCGGCCGATTCGCGATTGGCTGCCGCCAGAGTTGAAGGAGACGATGGAAGCGCGCCTCGAGGGCCTCGCACACTATTTGGCCGACCGGGTGCTTGAGTACATGCAGAGCGAGGAAGGAAAGCAGCAGCTCGCCGGCATGATCCGCCGCTTTTTTCAGGAGCGCGGCATGATGGGAGGCGTGCTGCAAATGCTGCTTGGCAATGTTCAGCTCGTTGATAAAGCGCAGGTGGAGCTCGGCAAATTTTTGCGGCATGCCGGGACAAGAGAGGCGCTTGCCCGCCTTCTCTTTGCGGAATGGAACAAATGGATGGACACGCCGCTAGAGGCGGTGGAGGAAATGATCGGCCGCCAGCGCGTTCATGAGGCGGTGCGGACGGTTGCCCGCCGCCTCGTCTTGAACAGCGGCTGGCTGCATCGTCCGATCGCTGAACTCATCGCCCCGTATGAGCAGCGGCTGTTCCAACAACTTGTTCCGCAAGCGACGGAAACGGCGCTTCGCCTGCTCAGCGGCCAAATCGAGGCAATGGTGGCGCGGCTCGGGCTTGAGGACATCGTGCGCGAGCAAGTGGAGTCCTTTTCGTTAAGAAGGCTTGAGGAAATCGTTTTATCGATTGCCCGCCGTGAGCTGAGCATGATCACCTATCTAGGCGCCTTGCTCGGCGGGCTGATCGGCGCGGTTCAAGGAGCCATCGGCTTATGGCTGTAACCGCTCAAGTCTATCGCTCCCCGTTGACAGCGACGATCAACGGCGTCAACGCGATCGAGGCTGGTAACCCTAGAATCATATGAACGCCGGTTCGTGCATACGCTAAAACGAAACCGATCTTCAAGTAGGAGGCGCTCGCTTATGTCACTATCTCTTCAGGCGCTCGCTCGACAGCTTGAGCAGGCGATCCGCGACAGTGAACCGTTTCGGGAGCTGAAACAGGCGTACGAAGACATCCGCCGTGATGAAGCCGCCTATCGGATGTTTGCCAATTTCCGCGACATTCAGCTTCGATTGCATGAAAAACAAATGCGCGGGGCCGCCATTTTGCCCGATGAAATCGAGCAGGCGCAAAAGGCGATGGCGCTCGTCCAACAAAACGCCAAGCTCGCCCGGCTGATGGCGCTCGAACAGCAAATGAGCATGACGCTCGCCGAAGTTCAGCACATCGCGATGAAACCGCTCGAAGAATTGCACCGCTCGATGATGGAAGGCGATTGAGCGGACGGAACGGAAAAACGAATCGGCCCGCCTCGTTTTCGCTCCCGCGCTGCCTATGGAGAACGGTGAAAAACGGCTGCTTCCCTCACGCAAAGGGGAGAATGAGCGAAACGCAGGACCGATGCCACAACGTTTTTCGAAGGAGAAATGACAGTGTAAAGCCGTATCCACGATGGGATCACCAGCCTCCTATGACGGGAAAAGAAAAACGGCGGGGCGGTTGAAAACCCCCTACAGGGCATTCAAGCGGAGACAGATATGGTCAAAGCGAAGAAAGATGACGGTTGAAAAACACCCTACAGGGTGTTCTTTTTTTGTCCGGTTTATCATAGTCATGAAAATGATCAGAACGGCAAAGCCGCCGCAGCGGACAACGGGCGGCGCCGCTTTAGGCTGACTGAAAAGAGGGACGAACAAAGGGGGAGACAGCCGTGTATAAGCTGCTGGCGCTGAACATTGACGGAACGATTTTAAAAAATAACGGCCGCCTGTCGCGGGAAACGAAAGAGGCGGTCGACTACGTGCGAAAAAAAGGGGTTTACGTGACGCTGATGACGAGCCGAAATTTTCTTTCCGCTCGCAAAGTGGCGAAGGCGTTGCGGCTCGATGGAATGCTGATCACGTTTCAAGGGGCGCTGATCGGCAAATCGCTCGATCATCGACTGTTTGCCGCCGTCATCCCGGAAGAACGGACGTTTAATATCGTGCAGATTTTGGAAAACTTCCCTTGCAACATTCGCCTGATGCACGAACGGTATTCGCTTGGCAACCGGAAAAAAGTGAAGCGGAATCTCGTCGTGCAGACCGTTCTTTCCTCGAGCGATCCCTTTTTCTATCCGACCCAGTTTGTCGATTCGCTCGGTGATGTGTTGATCGATGAACCGATGGCCGTGCCCAAAATCGATGTTTACTTTGCCGACGATGCGGAGCGAGAGGAAGCAGCCCGCTTGCTTGCATCCGCCATTCCGTCCATTGATATGATTATGCAGTCTGAAGGCAAAATGGAAATTGTCCCGCAAGGCGTGTCAAAGCTGGCTGGACTGCGCCGGCTCACCCAACATCTCGGCATTTCGTTGAAAGAAACGGTGGTAATTGGCGACGGCCTCGATGATTTGCCGGCCATTGAAGCCGCAGGGCTTGGTGTGGCGATGGGCAATGCGCCGCTTGAAGTCAAGCGGGTAGCTGACTGGGTGACGCGCTCGAACGAACAGCTCGGCGTCGCTTACATGGTGAAAGAGCATTTCCGCAAACAGCAGCGGATCGAGTTTTTGCAAAAGCTAAAAGGCCGGTGAAAAACGGTTGTTTCTCTTGATCAATGGGGGAGCGTGTGAAAGGCGATCCTGATGTCACAGGGCTTTTCGATTTGAGAAACGAGGCTGGTCAGCAGCCTGTTTCCTTCAATCACCGTCCCTCTAAGAGGCCGGTGAAAAACGGCTGCCACGAGCAAATCAGCGGCATTTTGCTAAAAAAGAAGGTTGGTTTGGCTAGTCTTCTCTAACTGAGAAATAGAGCGAATCTAAGGATTTTATACGAAATCACCGCCCCTCTAAAAACAAAACAAGGAAGAAGCAAAGCAAGGCGCCCCGGTCGGTTCGGGGCGTGTTTTTTCTCTTTTCCGAAAGTTGTAGTTGCCGGTTTGAAAACCTACTATCCTTCGTAACGCAACGATGTTCATACATGGCGAAAGAAAGACGTCGACATGTGAACTTTTTTAGCTGGCCGCGTTTATTGGCGAGCTGCGCAGGCAGAAACGTTGGCAACAGCCGGGCGGGAAAGGAGCATTCTTCCGCTTGACGAACGAAACAGCGGTTCGCTACACTGAAAGAAGTTTGACAGAAAAGGTCCATGGACAGCGTGATCTGCCCTCCACCCGGGGATGAAAATCTCGCGCCAGTCCTGCATTTTCAAGGAAAAGGTGATGAACGTGCGCATCAACATTCTAGGACTGCCGAACCCGGAACGGTTTCAGCGCCCGCTCGAAGTGATGACCGAGCTGTTTTTCGAAGCGCCCGCGCTTTCGTTTGCGCCGCTGCCGGAAGCGGATGTTGTCGTTTCGTTGACTGTGAACGAGAACGGCCGCATCACCGTTTCTGGAACGCTGGCGGACAGGACGTCCGGGCGCGTTGAGGAGGCTAGACATGAGCATGAGGCGCCGGTCGAAGCCGATGGAAAAGCGCGCGAAAAACAGGTGAAAAACGCGGTTTTCCATGTGTATATAACGCTTCTTGAACGCTATACCGGCATCGTGCAGCCGTGGGGCATTTTAACCGGCGTCCGCCCGGTGAAGCTGCTTCATCAGCTGCTGCGTTCCGGGATGACGAAAGAAGAGGCGCATCGGAGACTAGCGGAAGACTATTTAGTAACAAAAGAAAAAATTGACCTCATGCAAGCGATCGTTGACCGCCAGCTCACGGTGGTGCCGGACTTGTACGAGTTGGCCGATGAAGTGAGCATTTACATCGGCATTCCGTTCTGCCCGACGAAATGTGCGTACTGCACGTTCCCGGCGTATGCGATCAACGGCCGTCAAGGATCGGTTGATGATTTTTTGGCCGGGCTTCATTACGAAATGGAAGCGGTCGGCCGCTTTTTGCGCGAACGCGGCATCCGGATTACGACGATTTATTACGGCGGCGGGACGCCAACAAGCATCACGGCTGAGGAAATGGATCGGCTGTACGCCCATATGTACAACGTATTTCCAGATGTCGATCGCGTCCGCGAAATCACGGTTGAAGCCGGGCGCCCGGACACGATTACACCAGAAAAGCTGGACGTCTTGAAAAAATGGCGGATCGACCGCATCAGCATCAATCCGCAGTCGTATATCCAAGAGACGTTAAAAGCGATCGGCCGCCATCATACTGTTGAGGAAACGATCAACAAATTTCACTTGGCGCGGCAAATGGGGATGAACAACATCAATATGGATTTGATCATCGGTTTGCCGGGTGAAGGGCTGGCGGAGTTTACGCATACGCTCGCCGAGACGGAACGGCTCATGCCGGAGTCGCTCACCGTTCATACGCTGTCGTTTAAGCGCGCTTCGGAAATGACGAAAAACAAACAAAAGTACAAAGTCGCTGGTCGCGAAGAAATACAGGCGATGATGAAAGCGGCCGAAGAGTGGACGCGCCAGCACGGCTATGTGCCGTATTATTTGTACCGGCAAAAAAACATTCTCGGCAACCTCGAAAATGTCGGCTACGCGTTGCCGGGAAACGAGAGCATTTACAACATAATGATCATGGAAGAGCAGCAGTCGATCATCGGGCTCGGCTGCGGAGCGTCCAGCAAATTCGTCGACCCGAAAACGCGAAAAATCACCCGCCAAGCGAACCCGAAAGAGCCGAAGGTGTACAACGAACATTTTATGGAATATACAGAAGAAAAATTGACCATCATGGCCGCCTTGTTTGGCTGAGCGAAAACACCCCGGGCGCCCGGGGTGTTTCGTTTAGCGGTGAAACAAAATCAGTTTGCCGCTTGCGTTGACGCAGCGGTGGGTTTTCTCCCAACAGCCGCGTTCGCGCAGCTTCTGCTCGCCGATTTTTTTCGCCTCTTCATCATTGGCGGCCTCAAACGTCTCATCGAGCAACTTCTCTCCATCGCGTTCAAAAGCGGTCAACGTATATGTCGGCATCCGTTCCCCCCCTTTCAATGAATGATGATTCACTTTTTTCATTAGCGCTTGGCTGCGAAAAATCCTGCTTGTCTGTGAAACTTTTTTCGTTGGTAAACGTAACAATAAGTAGTGTATCACCAAAAAATTTGTTTTTCCTACAAAAAACAAGGTCATAACTGATGATTTCATCCCTTAAGGATAAAACTGAGTATATTCTTCAGCGCTGAGCAAAAACAATTGTTTCGTTCTTCACCAAAAGTTGTGCTTGGCTGTTTCAAAAAAACATGCTATACTTTCTCCTGTAAATAAAAAACAGTAAATGAACGATTTTCATACATAGTGACACGAAAGGAAGTCACCCATGTCAAGTGCACGTTGTGGTGATAAACCAATATGCTTTAGAAGGCTGGCGAAAAAACCGCTGGCACACACCAATCAGCGGCATTTTCTTCAAAAAAGTTCCATGGGCAATGGTTTGCCCTCCACTTGGGGATGAAAAGCCCGCGTCAGGCCGGCATTTTCTTCAGAAAAGAAAGCTGTTTCTATCAGATTTCTCTAATTGAGAAATAGGTGGAATCAGCAGTATTTTTCACTTAATCACCGGCCTCTTAGAATTTTTTTATATTTGAGTAGTAGTATGAAAATATAGTAAGCTTTCATTTTTTTACATGGTATTGTTTGCTTTTCTTGTCGCCGTGCCAGCTTGTCAGGTGATCAAGATGGGACGTTTAGTATAGAAGGTTGGTGAAAAAAAGCTGATTCCCTTCATCGATGGGAGCACCAGCGAAAAGCAGGACCCATGAAACAAGGTGTTCTAATTGAGACCGTATCCATGAATGAAATCACCAGCTTCAATAGCAAAGTTTGTTTTTCAAAAGGGGGAATGTGTAAATGACGCTAGAGATTGCAGCAGTGACGAAACGCTTTGGAGAGACGACGGCGGTCGATCAGTTGACATTGGCGATTCCCGAAGGAAATATGTTCGGGTTGCTCGGGGCGAACGGGGCCGGAAAAACGACGACGTTCCGCATGATATTGGGCCTCCTTGCTCCGACAGAAGGCACGATCCGCTGGCAAGGGGAGCCGATCGATTATTCCAAAAGCCATTTGATCGGCTATCTGCCTGAAGAGCGCGGGCTCTATCCGAAATTGAAGGTGAAAGAACAGCTCGTTTACTTAGGGCAGCTGCGCGGGATGAAAAAGGCGGAGGCGCTTTCTGAAATCGATCGTTGGCTCGAGCGTTTCCATATTCGCGATTACGCCGATCGCCGGGTCGGGGAACTGTCGAAAGGCAACCAGCAAAAGCTCCAGTTTATTGCCGCGGTATTGCACCGGCCGAAGCTTATCATCTTAGACGAGCCGTTCAGTGGGCTCGATCCGGTGAACGTCGAGCTGTTGAAAGAAGCGGTGCTCGATTTGAAAACAAACGGTGCGACCATCGTGTTTTCCAGCCACCGAATGGAACACGTCGAAGAGCTGTGCGAACATGTTTGCATTTTGCACCGCGGACGGGCGGTGGTGGCCGGCCGGCTGCGCGAATTGAAACGTTCCTTTGGCAAGAAAAATCTTGTCATTCATGGGGAAGGGCCGTTGGAAGAGTTGGAACGGTTCCCGGGCGTGCTTCAGTGCAAGCGGACGGCCGAAGGAGTGCGGCTGCAAATCGCCAGCGAGGAGACAGCGCAAGCGATTTTTGCTCATGCAGCGGGGAAGGTGGCCGTGCGTTTGTTTGCGCTTGAGGAACCGTCGTTGAATGACATTTTTATCGAAAAGGTAGGTGCGGCGTATGAATAAATTTTGGCTCGTCATGGGGCATA
The DNA here is from genome assembly GCF_001587475.1 of Geobacillus sp. B4113_201601. Taxonomy (NCBI): domain Bacteria; kingdom Bacillati; phylum Bacillota; class Bacilli; order Caryophanales; family Anoxybacillaceae; genus Geobacillus; species Geobacillus sp. B4113_201601. The sequence goes on along the minus strand of NZ_LQYX01000035.1, from coordinate 138,495 downwards.
CATACGTAACGAAGCTGAGGGCAAAGGCGTTTCTAGTGACCACCGCTTTGACTTGCCTGTTGATCATCGGGTTGGCCAATGTGCAGACGATCAGCGAGGCGTTTACCGGCGATGAAACGGCCCATGTCGCCGTCATCGATCGTACACCATCGCTGTACAAAGCGCTTGAAAAGCAAGTGAATAACAAAGAAATCACGTTAACGAAAATTACCAATCTGGAAGATGAAGCGAAAAAGGCAGTGAAAGATGGAAAGTGGGACGGATTGCTCGTACTGTCCACGGATGAAAAAGGATTGCCGAAGGCGTTTTATTATGCCAATACGATCGCCGACAATCGAACGTCTGAAGAGCTGGAACGCGGGGTAAACGCGCTGAAAACGGCGCTTGCCGCCTCCAAAATCGGCCTGACAAAGGAACAATTGGCCGTTCTATATCAGCCCGTTCCGTTTCAAAAAGTGGCGCTGGAAAAAAACGCAAAAAGTGAAAAGGAGCTGAACGAGGCGCGTTCGCTCGTTTACGTTCTGCTGATCGCGATGTATATGTTTGTTCTCATGTACGGAGGCATGATCGCCACTGAGGTCGCAACGGAAAAATCGTCGCGCGTCATGGAAATTTTAGTGTCAAGCGTTCACCCGGTTCAGCAGCTGTTTGGCAAAATTATCGGCGTGGCGCTTGTTAGCTTGACGCAGTTTTTCGTGTTTTTCGCCGTTGGGTTCGCCGCTTTGAAAGCGAACGGCCAAGAAGTGTGGCGCTTTCTCGGGCTGGATCAGACGCCGCTGTCCATATGGGGATACGCACTCCTCTTTTTCCTGTTGGGGTATCTTTTGTATGCGGTGCTGTTTGCCGTGCTCGGTTCGCTTGTCAGCCGCGTTGAAGATGTGCAGCCGGCGATTACCCCGGTCATGCTGATGGTTGTCGCCGCATTTATGATCGCCATGGTTGGGCTGAACATGCCGGAATCGCCGTTTGTTGTCGGCGCCTCGTTTATTCCTTTTTTCACGCCGATGCTCATGTTTTTACGCATCGGCCTCGTTTCAGTACCGGCGTGGGAGGTGGCGCTCAGCTTCGCCTTGTTGGTAGCGACGATGGCGCTGCTTATTTTGGTTGGCGCGAAAGTGTATCGCGGCGGCGTGCTTATGTATGGGCGAATGAACGTGTTCAAGGATATGAAACAGGCTATTCAGCTGACGAAAAAGTAAGCGATCGGAGAAGGCATAAAAACATCGAATCGTTCCTTGCCGGGCCGGCAAGGCTTTCTTTTTTGCCGTTTCCCCGTTATGGTATACTAAAGGATACGTAAAGAGAAACGGAGGAGAACGAACGTGGCGAAAGGGATTATTCACTATGAAGTCGGGGAACAAGTCGACTTGTTTTTGCTCATTAAATCAGCGACAAAAGGAATTGCCAGCAACGGCAAGCCGTTTTTGACGCTGATGTTGCAAGACAAAAGCGGCGACATTGAAGCGAAACTTTGGGACGTGTCTCCCGATGATGAGGAGCGGTACGCGCCGGAATGCATTGTCAAAGTGGTCGGCGACATTCATAATTACCGCGGCAAACTGCAGCTTCGCATCCGCTCGATCCGCCCGGCTCATCCCGGCGATGCGGTGCGTGTTGACGATTTTTTAGAGACCGCCCCGCTTGCCCGCGAGGAAATGAAAGCGAAAGTAATGGAATACATATTTGCGATGGAAAATCCAAACATTCAGCGCATTACGCGTTATTTGCTGAAGAAATACGAAAAGCCGTTTTTTGAGTATCCGGCGGCGACCAAAAATCATCACGAATTCATCTCCGGACTCGCGTATCACGTTGTGTCGATGCTCGAGCTTGCGGCGGCGCTCGTCCGTCTGTATCCATCGCTGAATAAAGATTTGCTGTATGCGGGGGTAATTTTGCACGACCTTGGCAAAGTGATCGAGCTGTCCGGCCCGGTCTCGGCGGCGTATACGCTTGAAGGCAACTTGCTCGGCCATATTTCGATCATGGTCAGCGAAATCAGCAAGGCGGCCGAGCAGCTCGGCATCCAAGGCGAGGAAGTCGTCATTTTGCAGCACCTTGTCTTGGCCCACCATGGCAAAGCGGAGTGGGGCAGCCCGAAGCCGCCGCTCGTCAAAGAAGCGGAAGTTCTTCATTATATTGACAATTTGGACGCGAAAATGATGATGATCGATCGGGCGCTGGAAAAAGTGAAACCGGGCGAATTTACCGAGCGCATTTTCGCTCTTGACAACCGTTCGTTTTACAAGCCGGCGTTTTTGGCTGTTTCAACATCGGAAAAAGCGGGTAAAGAGAAGTAGCGACACGCAAAGGAGGGATGAGTTTGATCGAACCGATCATCGAAATCGTCCCCGTCACCCAATACGAGCAAGCGAAAGAAGAGCTGAAAGAGCTGCGACAGCAATGGAGGAAAGCAAAGCAGAAAAAGAAAAAGCGAACCGAAGCATAAGCGTTGTCCCAACCAAAGAGGCGGCATGTCCGCCTCTTTTTATGCATATGACCGCTCCTTCGTGCGTATAGTTTAGTGAGACAAGCATACGAAAAGGGGGATGGAGATGCTTAGCCTGCCATGGTGGATGTATATCGTGGTGGCCGGCATTCTGTTCAGCGGCTATATGACCGTCAAAACAGCGGCGCGCGAGCGGGAAATGGACGAAGCGTTCATTGAAAAAGAAGGGGAAGTTTATATGGAACGCATCCGCCAAGAGCGGGAGCGGCGGAAGCAGGCCAAGTCCTTGTGATCGACAAGGGCTTTCTTTTTTTATGATGTTGAAAGCGCTTTTTTCGAAAAATTCCCTTTCTTTTTTTTCGAATCGTGTTAGGATAATAATATCGATGGACTACCAGGAGGCAAAGTGGGGGATGACGATGAAACGCGCATACAATTTTAACGCCGGCCCGTCAGCGCTGCCGCTGCCGGTGCTTGAACGGGCTCAGCGGGAGCTGCTCAACTTCCAAGACACCGGCATGTCGGTGATGGAGTTAAGCCACCGAAGCAAGGAATATGAGGCGGTTCACCAAGCGGCAAGCGAACGGCTCAAGCGTCTTCTTGACGTTCCGGACGACTATGATGTGCTATTTTTGCAAGGCGGGGCGAGCCTGCAATTTTCGATGGTGCCGATGAATTTCCTCGCCGAAGGGCAAATCGGCTGCTACGTGTTAACGGGCGCGTGGTCGGAAAAAGCGCTGAAAGAGGCGCAAAAAATCGGGGCAACGACAGTCGTCGCCTCAAGCAAGGACGCCAACTATACGTACATTCCTTCATTGGATGAAGTCAAGTGGCCCAAACAGGCCGCCTATGTCCATATTACGTCCAACAACACGATTTTCGGCACGCAATGGCAGGAATTTCCTGATGTGCCCGTTGATTTGATCGCCGATATGTCGAGCGACATTTTGAGCCGGCCGTTTGATGTCAGCAAATTTGCCTTGATTTACGCCGGGGCGCAAAAAAATCTCGGCCCTTCCGGCGTGACGGTCGTCATTCTTCGTCGCGATCTGCTCGATCGCATTCCCGACGGGCTGCCGACGATGCTCGATTACCGCACGCACCAGAAGAGCCGCTCCCTTTACAACACGCCGCCGACGTTTGCGATTTATATGTTGTCGCTCGTGCTCGAATGGGTCGAAGAACAAGGCGGCGTCCCAGCGATGGAAGCGCGCAGCCGGCAAAAAGCGGCCGTGCTGTATGACGCCATTGACGAAAGCGGCGGCTTTTATCAACCGCATGCAGAAAAAGGAAGCCGCTCGCTCATGAACGTCACGTTTACGCTTCCGAGCGAAGAGTTGACGAACACGTTTCTCGCCGAAGCGAAGGAGCGCGGGTTTATCGGCCTTGGCGGACATCGGTCGGTCGGCGGCTGCCGGGCGTCGATTTACAACGCGGTGCCACTCGAGGCGTGCGAGGCGCTCGCCTCGTTTATGAACGACTTCCGCCGTCGTTTTGCCTGAAAATTTCTTCTTCACTTTTACACAGCAAAGTGATATAATGATAGAAACATTCTCAAGCAAGAAAATAGACGAGGAGAGATGAGGAGAGATGAGCATGAACGTAAGAACATTAGTATCGATGGCGCTGTTAGTTGGAATCGGGGCTGTCCTGCACGCGGTCATTCCCGGGCTGTTTGCCGGCATGAAGCCGGACATGATGCTGGCGATGATGTTTTTGGCGATTTTGTTGTTTCCAAGCGCCAAAGCCGTCGGCCTTGTCGGCGTCGCCACCGGCTTCATTTCCGCCATGACAACAACGTTCCCGGGCGGACAGCTTCCGAATATCATCGATAAAATCATCACCGCCTTTGTCGTTTTCGCCTTGGTGGCGGTGCTTCGGAACTATCGTCAAACGGTGATCGGGGCCGTCGTGCTCGCGGCGGTCGGCACCGTCATCTCCGGGACCGTGTTTTTGACGGCGGCGCTGTTGCTTGTCGGGTTGCCGGGAGGAACGGCGTTCTCGGCGCTGTTTGTCGCCGTTGTGCTGCCGACCGCGGCGTTGAATGCGGCGGCGATGGCCATCGTCTATCCGATCGCCGCGGCCATCTTCCGGCGGATGAACGTGACAGCGCACGTGTGAGCGGCAAAAAAACCCGATCATCGTTGGTCGGGTTTTTTGCTATATAAGTTGCAATAAAGAATTTCCGAGTTTTCGTTGTGGGTTTCATCTAAATACAAGCCAATATCAGAGTAATCAGTGGGATGTAAAACAAAATTTCAACTTATATATAAGTTGCGAGTTTGTTTTCCATGGCATTGTTCGCTCTTTTTGTCACCGCGTCAGCTTTAGAAGGCTGGTGAAAAATCGCTGTCACACACCCATCGGCGGCATTTTCATTCAGAAAAGATCCATGGGCGGCGCGATCTGTCCTCCACCTGGGGATGAAAGTCCGCGCCAGCGCGGCGTTTTCGTTCAGAAAAAGAAAGCGGATTCTGCGAGGTTTCTCTCATTGAGAAATGGGCGGAACTCAGCGGTATTTTGCACGAAATCACCGTCCTTCTAGGTGATCAAGACGCGACATGGAGATCGCAAATTCTTGATAACCTGCTGAACAAACGGCGATGGAAGACGGTGAGAACAAAGCTCAAACATGGCGAAGCAGCCAAGCCATGAGCAGACAAGCGCACGCTATTCCAATATAGCGCATCGCCTGCTCTTTCAACAGCGCTTTTGGCGGGTACGCCCGCGCTTTCCATAGCGAGACAAACGTGTTTATAAAGAGACAGAAAAATAAGAACCCCGTTGCGAAAAGTAGCCATTGTATATACGCCATTGCTTTCTCCTCCTGTGTGCGGAAAATGCCTCAAGCTTTACTACTATAAATATGCAAAAAAAGTCATAAAAATAAATATTTTTGTCTTTATTCCTTTTTGTTTTATTGATATAATAGGTAATAAAAATATGATGAGGGAAGAGTGGGTGGAACGATGAAAGGGACAGAACAGCATTATTCCGTCAAAGAGGCGATGCTATTCAGCCAACGGATCGCCCAGCTGAGCAAAGCGCTGTGGAAGTCGATTGAGAAAGATTGGCAACAATGGATTAAGCCGTTTGATTTGAACATCAACGAGCATCACATTTTGTGGATCGCTTATCATTTTAAGGGCGCTTCGATTTCCGAAATCGCCAAGTTTGGCGTGATGCACGTATCGACCGCGTTTAATTTTTCTAAAAAACTGGAAGAGAAGGGGCTGCTTTCGTTCTCGAAAAAACAGGATGACAAGCGCAACACCTACGTTGAGCTGACGGAAAAGGGGGAAGAAGTGCTGATGAGATTGATGGAGACGTATGATCCGAGCAGAAATGCCGTCTTTAACGGAGCGCTGCCGTTGCGAGAATTGTACGGGAAGTTTCCAGAAATTTTAGAAATGATGTGCATCGTCCGCCACATTTACGGCGATGACTTTATGGAAATTTTTGAGCGGACGTTCGAAAACATTAAAGAAGATTTTGAGGAGCAGGACGGCAGGCTCGTCAAACGTAAGGCAAAGGCAGAAGAGCGCGAGAAGGAGCTGGCCGGCCAAGCTAACTGACGGCGCGAATGAGCGCTTTCAGCTCCGTCATTAGCGGCACAAACAGTTGCTGGGTCAGCAGAGCGTCAACCGTTTGTTCGAGCGGGAGGTTGGGAGGCAGCATCCCGGCGAACTGGACGAGCAAGGGAGTGAAGATCGTTAATCCTTCCGCTTTCTGCTGTTCGTATTGGTCGGCGAGCTCTTGGCAAAAGGCCAAGAACGCGTCGACCTCTTCTTTCGTTAAGTCGGCGCGGATGACCAAGGCGTAAAACGGTTTTTTCGCTTCGTCGACCATTTCCATCAACAGTGACTGGTGAAACTCCAGCTTGGCCACTCGCTTTTCCAACGATTCCATACATCGCGCTCCTTTGACAGACATCAACGTACGCTTGTTTATCTTTATTTTACCGGATTTGCGCGCACGGACCAACCAAAAAATCCGTCTGCCCGCGAAGCAGAAAACGATTGATTTCGGGCGACGAACGATGTAAAGTTAAAGCCATGGGCGGCGTTTGGCGAAAAAGAAAGGGGGACTCGCTTTGACGCTTGATTATTATTTTCTCCCTCTTGCAGTCATCGTTTTGTTTTTCGTGAACCGGTTCACCTATTTGCTGTGCGCGCAGCGCGACATTCCCGAGGAGCAGCAGCCGGCCGTGTTTCGGACGATCAATGTGCTGACCACCATGTTATTGATTTCCTCATATTTGGAAGTGTTGTTTACATAACCAAACGGCTGTTTCTGCGACTGACAGGGGGAACGCGCTAAAAGAGGGTGCCCGAGCGGGGGAGCACCCTCTTTTGGCTTAGTAGATGACGCAGGCGCAGCCGACGATAATGAGCAAAATAAACAGCACAACAATTAACGCAAAGCCTCCAGCATAAGGTGCAGGTGCGCTCATCGTAACACCTCCTTTCGGCAGGGGGGAGCCCGCCGCGGCGCTTCACCCTCATCATATGTATGGCAAACGGGCATGTTATGGGCGGATGACGGAGCCGGAAAGAGGTTTTTTTTTCTTTGGAAATATGGTATAGTAATTGTCGTGGCTAAAGCGAACAAGCCGTTTCGCCCGCTGCGGGCTCGAACAGCAAAGGCGAAAGGCGGAAAAATGAAATGGGAGTTGTGAAGCGGATGAAAAAGTGGATGATGACGGCCGCCGTCGTTTCGGTCATGGCTTTATCGGCCTGCAATAACGGCGATTCTGAGGTGGTCGTGGAGACGAAAAACGGCAATATTACAAAAGACGAATTTTACAATGAAATGAAAGAACGCGTTGGAAAATCCGTCCTCCGCGATTTAATCGACGAAAAAGTATTGAGCAAAAAATACAAAGTAACCGATGAGGAAATTGATCGGGAAATCGAGCGGATTAAAGACGCTTATGGCACACAGTACGATCTAGCCGTGCAGCAAAACGGCGAAAAAGTGATCCGTGAGATGGTCAAACTTGACTTGCTGCGGGCCAAAGCGGCTGTGGCAGATGTAAAAGTGACGGAGAAAGAGTTGAAGGACTATTACAACAACTATAAGCCGAAAATCCGCGCCAGCCATATTTTAGTGAAAGATGAAAAAACGGCGAAAGAAGTGAAAGCCAAACTAGACAAAGGCGAAGATTTTGCCAAACTGGCGAAAGAATACTCGCAAGACCCGGGATCAGCGTCGAACGGCGGCGATTTAGGTTGGTTTGGCCCGGGGAAAATGATGAAAGAATTTGAGGAAGCGGCCTACAAGCTTGATGTCGGCGAAGTGAGCGACCCGGTCAAAACGGATTACGGCTATCACATCATTAAAGTGACGGATAAAGAGAAGAAAAAATCATTTGCCGAGATGAAAGATGAAATCGCCTTTGAAGTGAAGCGAAGCAAGCTCGATCCGTCGACGATGCAGTCAAAGGTCGATGAGTTGGTAAAAAAAGCTGATGTCGAGATTAAAGATAAAGACTTGCAAAACGTAATCGAACAAGGGAGAAAATAAAAACGGAAGCCGCGTGTTGCTTCCGTTTTTTTGTGCGCCACAGCCGGCAGAAAAATCAGCCGAGCTGCTCGCGAATGGCGGCGGCGATCGTCTGCAAATCGGCTGGGGTGTAATCGCTCGCGTGCGATTTCCAAACCGCCCCAAATCCGTCGCCTTTGCCGTAGCGCGGAATGAGATGGAGATGGTAATGAAACACCGTCTGGCCCGCTTGCTCGCCGTTATTGTTCAACACGTTGAGCCCGACGGGGGAAAATGCGTGCTTGAGCGCGTTAGCGATCGCCGGCACGACGCTGAACAAACGGCCAGCGACGTCCGAAGTGAGCGTAAATACGTTTTCCGTATGTACTTTCGGAATAACCAGCGTATGCCCTTTCGTCACTTGGCTGATGTCCAAAAAGGCGAGCACGTGTTCATCTTCATACACTTTCGCCGCCGGCAGCTCGCCGTTCACAATGCGGCAAAAAATGCAATTATCCACTGGAATGGCCCCCTTTCCTTTTCCCTCATTGTACCATAAAAAAACCGGGATGTAATCCCGTGAAAACGGCTACATCCCGGCGGTGAAAAGGGGAGAGGGAAATCGGTCCGATGTGCGTTTGATGAACACCCCATTTGCGGCGAAACTCGTGTCAGCGTGAGCGTTTTCCTTTGTTCAACGTGACCATCCCCTTTGAGAGGGTCGCTGCCATTTGCATTTGGCAACAGGTAGTCATGGCTGCAAAACGGTCACCATCGTTTTCGGCTCACTGCGGTGTCTTTGACGAACACCCCATTTCTTATGGATCGGTTCATCTACGTTTGGCTTCGCCTCATCCCCTCTTCGTTTTTTATCATGTCTGAAAGCTGGGGATGTATGCGGGGGTTTTTTTGGTAAACAAGGCGGTTGTTTGGTACAATGGGGACAAAAGCCATGATCACAGCAGAAAGGGAGAGACGATGACGCTTTTGCACGTGGAGCATTTATACGGAGGCTATACAGCGCAAAACGTATTGGAAGACGTGACGTTTGCCGTCAAGCCCGGCGAAATGGTGGCCTTAATCGGGCTGAACGGGGCCGGCAAAAGCACGACGATCAAACATGTGATCGGTTTGCTCGATCCGCGCCGCGGCGCTATTTCCATCAACGGTTATACGCTCGAAACCGAACCGGAAGCGTATCGAAAACAGTTTGCGTTTATTCCGGAAACCCCCGTGCTGTATGAAGAGTTGACGCTTGAAGAGCATTTGCGTCTCGCGGCGATGGCGTACGGGCTAAGCGAGGACGAGTATGAGCGCCGCCTTCCGCCCTTGCTTCGCGAGTTCCGGCTCGAGCGCCGGCTTTCCTCGTTCCCGGCGCACTTTTCCAAAGGAATGAAGCAAAAAGTGATGATCGTTTGCGCGTTTTTGCTTGAGCCGCCGCTGTACATTATCGACGAGCCGTTTCTCGGCCTCGACCCGCTTGCCATTTATGCGCTGCTTGAACGGATGAAGCGGGAAAAGGCGAAGGGAGCGGGCATTTTGTTGTCGACACACATTTTGGCGACCGCCGAGCGATATTGTGATTCGTTTGTGATTTTGCATCAAGGCCGCGTGCGGGCGAAAGGGACGCTTGACGACATCCGCCGCCAATGCGGACGGAATGAGGCGACGCTCGATGACCTGTATCTCGAATTGACAAAGGATGATGAATCATGATGGATGCCGGCCGGCTTTGGCGGCAGCGGTTGTGGGCTGATTGGCAAAAAAAGGGTCGCTATTGGCGGTACATGTTGAACAGCCATTTGCTCGTCGGCTTGCTGATCGTTTTGGCGGGCTTGGCCGTGGGGTATGAGCGTTGGGCGGCGGGACTTCCGCGCTCGTTTCCGTATCCGCTCATCGCCGCCGTGGTGTTTGGATGGGCGGCTTCGTCTGGAACGGTGCGCACGCTGTTTTGCGAGGCCGATCTTGTGTTTTTGCTTCCAGCGGAACGGCAGCTGCGCCCGTATATTCAACGGGCGTTTTGGTTTTCTTTAGTCTGGCACGTTTACGGCCTCTGTCTGCTGTTGTTGCTGGCTGGACCTCTTCATGCCCGTTTTTCGCCGCTGCCTTGGCCGCTGTTTTTGCTCATCCTCACGGGGCTGAAACTATGGAATTTGTGGGCTGCCTGGAGAGGAAGTCGAATCGCTGATCCGTCTTTTGGGCGCTGGAGTGCGTTTGTCCGCTTCAGCTTGGCGGCGGTTGCGATCGGTCTTGTGCTGGCGTCAGCGCCGTGGCCATTTTTGGTGGCGGTCGCTTTGTGTATCGCCGGCGTTTCTGTCTACGTCTGGCGGCTGACGAAGGGAAAAGGGTGGAAGTGGGAGCGGCTTATTCGTGATGAACAGCGGGCGAAAAACAAATTTTACCGCTTGGCCAGTATGTTTGTCGATGTTCCCGGATGGCAGGAGGAAGCGAAGCGGCGGCGCTGGCTTGATCCGGCGCTTCGCCTCATTCCGTACGGGAGGGCGCACGTCTTTTTTCACTTATACGTGCGCACGTTCTTCCGCGCTGGTGGATATGCCGGTTTGTATATCCGTCTAACCGCGATCGGCGGCGTCCTTCTTGCGTTCATTGGAAACGAATACGCCCAAGCGGCCATCGTGTATTTGTTTCTTTATGCGACCGCGCTGCAATTGGCGGCGCTGTTTTATCGTCATCGCCATTCGCTATGGCCGCGGCTTTATCCCGTCCCATCGACCCAGCCGGCCGCGGCGGCGGTTCGGTTGTTGTTCGTTTTGTTGTTTGGACAAAACACCGTGTTTCACCTTGTGCTCGCCGCCGTTTCGCCGCGCGGGCTTTGGGTGGCGACTTGGCTTGTAGGAACCATCATCGCGTTGTGGACGGCGAGGCGGCACGCGGCTCCCAAGCGGGCTTGACGCCACCGGCTGGCGTTTTTGGCGCTGGCGTCGGCTATTGTGGCGATGAGTAAAGTGCTGGCCGTGACCGGCATCAACGATGTGATGGTGTCGCCGTTTGTCCGGCATCTCGCTCGCCGGCTCGATCGCGCACTTGTTTTCGGTGGCGATTGGCGGCGGAGCGGCGACATTAACCGCGCTCGGCCAAGTCGCGGCCATTTGGGTTGGCGGTGGTACGCTCGTTCCGTGGGCGCTCATTCCGGCTGCCGCGATTTGCGGCGTTGATCCGTTTGAGCTGGCGCGCCGCAACTTGCCGCCGGTTGCTATCGGTTTGGCGATCACGACCGTTGTCGCCATGGTTCTCATCTAATGAAAAACGCTGTCCCGTGCTGTCGGAACAGCGTTTTGCTATAATAGGCACAGGTTGAAAAATCGGTCGATTTTTTGACAGTTCGTTTCCTTCTCTATACATTGGACATCGAAAGCGGTATAGTGAAAAAGAGATACGCAATGCGAATGAGCAAAAACGATAAGGAACGGCTGATTGGACTGGGTGAAAGAAAGGCGGATGAAGATGACGAGACGAATGAACGATACATTTTTGCGCGCCTGCCGCGGCGAAAAAACGGCCTATGTGCCGGTTTGGTATATGCGGCAAGCTGGACGATCGCAACCGGAATACCGGGCGCTGAAAGAAAAGTACTCCTTGTTTGAGATTACGCACCAGCCGGAGCTTTGCGCTTATGTCACTAGGCTGCCGGTGGAGCAATACGGCGTCGATGCCGCTATTTTATATAAAGATATTATGACACCGCTGCCGGCCATCGGTGTGGACGTGGAAATTCGCGGCGGCGTTGGTCCCGTCATTTCCAACCCGATCCGCTCGCTTCATGATGTGGAGCGGCTTGGAGAGATCGACCCGGAGCGCGATGTGCCATACGTCTTAGAAACGATTCGACTGCTTGTCAACGAACAGCTCGATGTGCCGCTGATCGGCTTTGCCGGCGCGCCGTTTACGCTCGCCAGCTACATGATTGAAGGCGGCCCGTCGAAAAACTACCATAAAACGAAGGCGTTTATGTACGCTGAACCAAACGCGTGGTTTGCCTTGATGGACAAGCTTGCGGCGATGACGATCCGCTATGTGAAAGCGCAAATTCGAGCCGGGGCGAGCGCCGTGCAAATTTTCGACTCTTGGGTCGGGGCGGTCAATGCGGATGACTACCGCACGTTCATCAAACCGGCGATGGCGCGCATTTTTGCCGCTTTGCGCGAAGAAGGGGTGCCGCTCATCATGTTTGGCGTCGGCGCCAGCCATTTGGTGCGCGAGTGGAATGATTTGCCATTGGATGTCATCGGTCTTGACTGGCGGCTGTCGATTCGCGACGCGCGTCGTCAAGGGGTGACGAAAACGATTCAAGGCAATTTGGATCCGGCCGTGCTGCTCGCGCCGTGGGATGTGATTGAAGAGCGGGTGAAGCGCATTTTGGACGAAGGAATGGAGCGGCCAGGCTATGTCTTCAACTTAGGACACGGCATTTTTCCAGATGTTGAGCCGGCGACATTGAAGCGGCTGACCGCTTTTATCCATGACTATACTTCACGGAACTAAAAGAGGTGCAATACGATGGCAAACAAAACGATTGGGCTGTTGGTGATGGCGTACGGCACGCCGTATCAAGAAAGCGATATCGAACGGTATTATACGCACATTCGCCATGGGCGCAAGCCGCCTCAGGAACAGATCGATGATTTAAAAGCGCGCTATCGGGCGATCGGCGGGCTGTCGCCGCTCGCTGCCATTACAGAGGCGCAAGCGAAACGGCTGGAAGAGCGGCTGAACGAGGTGCAGGATGATGTCGAGTTTCGCGTGTATTTGGGTCTCAAACATATTGAACCGTTCATCGAGGATGCCGTCAGGCGCATGCATGAGGACGGCATCAGCGAAGCGGTTGGCATCGTCTTAGCCCCGCATTATTCAACCTTTAGCGTTCGCTCGTACAACGAGCGGGCGAAACAAACAGCCGAGCAGCTGGGCGGGCCGACGATTTATACGATTGATCAATGGTATGACGAACCGAAGTTTTTGCGATATTGGGCCGAGCAAGTGGAGGCGATTTTTGCGGCCATGCCGGAGCATGAGCGCGAGCGGGCCGTACTGATCGTATCCGCCCATAGCTTGCCGGAAAAAATCATTCAAGCCGGCGATCCGTATCCTGCGCAGCTTGAAGACACGGCCAAACGCATCGCCGAGCAAGCCGGGGTCGCCCATTACGCCGTCGGCTGGCAAAGCGCTGGACAAACGCCGGAACCTTGGCTCGGTCCGGATGTGCAGGATTTGACGCGCGAGCTTCATCAAACTTACGGTTATACTTCATTCGTCTATGCGCCGGTCGGCTTTGTTTCTGATCATTTGGAAGTATTGTACGATAATGACATTGAATGTAAACAGGTGACCGAGGAAATCGGGGCCCGCTATTATCGTCCAAAAATGCCGAATACCGATCCGCTATTTATCGACGCGTTGGCGACGGTCGTGCTCAATCGGCTGGCCAAAGAAGGCGATCGCGATGAGTGATGGACAACGGACGGTGGTCATTGTCGGCGGCGGCATTACCGGCCTAGCCGCCGCCTACTACTTGCAAAAAGCGATCAAAAACCAACGTCTCCCGCTGACGTGCAAGCTCGTCGAAGCGACGCACCGGCTCGGCGGAAAAGTGCAGACGGTCATTCGCGATGGCTTTGTCATCGAGCGCGGGCCGGATTCGTTTTTGGCGCGGAAAACGAGCGCGTTCCGCTTAGTGCAAGAGGTCGGGCTTGAGCGCGAGATCGTTCACAATGCGACGGGAACGTCGTATATTTTGGTCAATGACAAACTGTATCCGATCCCAGGTGGGGCGGTGATGGGCATTCCGACGCGCCTCGCCCCGTTTTTGACGACCGGCTTGTTTTCTCCGTTCGGCAAGCTGCGAGCCGCGCTTGATTTCGTGCTGCCGCCGGTGAAAACCGAGGGCGATATGCCGCTCGGCCGCTTTTTCCGCCGCCGTTTAGGCGACGAAGTGGTCGACCATTTGATCGAGCCGCTGTTATCGGGGATTTATGCCGGCGACATCGACAACATGAGCTTAATGGCGACATTCCCGCAATTTTTCCAACTTGAACAAAAATACGGGAGCCTCGTTCGCGGAGCGAGACGGACGACGCCGAAGGAGCAGAGAGAGCGAAAAGGGGCGTTTCAGACGTTAAAAACAGGCTTGCAATCGCTCGTTGAAGAAGTGGAAAAACGGCTCGAGCCGGGCAGTGTCATCAAAGGGGTGCGCGTTGAGCGGATCACCCGCCTCGGCTCGACGTACCGGCTGCGGTTGAGCACGGGTGAAACGTGGGAGGCGGGCAGCGTCATCATCACTACCCCGCATCACACGGTGCCGGATCTGTTCGCCGACTACCCGTTTTTTGCCCCGTTCCGGTCAGTGCCGCTCACATCGGTGGCAACGGTCGCGCTCGCCTTTCCGGAAAAAGCGATTCGTCGGGACATTGACGGCACCGGGTTTGTCGTTTCGCGCCGCAGCGATTACACGCTGACCGCATGCACGTGGACGCATAAAAAATGGCCGCATACCGCGCCCCCCGGCCAAGCGCTTTTGCGCGGCTATGTCGGACGGCCGGGCGACGAAGAGATCGTCGATCAGCCCGATGATGAAATCGTTCGCGTTGTGCTCGATGATTTAAACAAAGTGATGAACATCGACGGCCCGCCGCAGTTTGCCGTCATTTCGCGGTGGAAGCGGGCGATGCCGCAGTATACGGTCGGTCATCGCGAGCGGTTGGCGGACATTAAAGTGCAGATGGCCGCCGCGCTGCCGGGGGTGTTTTTAGCAGGCAGTTCCTATGAGGGGCTCGGGCTGCCCGATTGCATTGACCAAGCGGAGAAGGCCGTCCGCGATGTGCTTGAGTATTGGGAAAAACAGCAGTCCGTTCAAATGATGGAAGCGGGGAGCAAACGCGCTGAGTAATCGAGGACCGGGGCCGAACGGTTTAGGGAGGGGCGCTGTTTTCTCACTTTGAACCGAGAAGCCTTCGCCCTCTAGACCCCGGAGAGAAGGAGCGTTCAGCGGTGTGCAGGCGAGAGGGGACGATCTTCTTGCAGCCGATGAAGCCGCGCCGTTCGGCGGCTTCTTCGCAGCGGGAACGGGGCTGATCGAAAAGGCGCTCTTGAAGATCAACTCGCATGACGGAAAAAATTCATCACATTTTGGAAGGATGAAAATCCCTCGATCCATTTTCCTATTTAGGTATTTTCACGATCGTCACAATATATAGTGCGGCCGAGAAACGTTTGCTGCTTATATAGCATATAGTGTGTCCGAGAAGCGCTTGGTGCTTATATAGCGATGAGAGAGGGGCTGACTCAAAAGGTTGTCTGCTTTCAAGATCGGCACAACCGATCGTGCGGCAGAAGCAGTCAGCACTTATATAGAGCAGCGAAAGAGGGTGTCTCGATCCTTTCGGGACACCCTCGTTGTCTATCCGTTCCCCCTTTACAGGAAACGCTGGCTATGATAAGATAAGGATACGAATTGACCAAAATGTTCATTTAGTCATATTGAAGGATGAGGCTCATGGCAAGCGACCGGAAACGACAAATCATTTCTGCAGCGGCCCAATCATTTTCCGCTTTTGGCTATAAAGCGACGACGATGGAACAAATCGCTAGGCTCGCCAACGTCGGCAAAGGAACGATTTATACGTTTTTTAAAAGCAAAGAGGAGCTTCTTGATGAAATTATTTCTTCCTTGATCGCTCAAATTAAAACCGAAGCCGAGCAGGCGATGGATCCATCGTTGCCGTTTTCCGAAAATGTTCCCCGCGCCTTGTATCGCATTCTGAAATTTCGCCAACGCCATCAGCTGACCGCCAAGCTGCTTCAAGAAGTGCGCAGCATCGGCACGGCGGCGGTGCAGGAAGTATTGGCAAAGTTTGATCGCGAGATGGTCCGATTCATTCGATGTAAAATCGAGGCGGCGGTGGAAAAAGGCGAAATCCGCCCTTGTGATTCGGAAATTACGGCGTTTGTGATGCTGAAAACTTACATCGCCCTGATCGTCGATTGGGAAAAGGAGCATGAGCCGCTGAGCAAAGAACAAATTGCCGAATTGTTCACGCTGTATTTTTTGCAAGGATTATCAAAATAGATGATCCATTCTTTATTTCTCGTGTTTGACTAAATAGACAAATTGGTCATTTGTACAAAGGAGGGATTTGTGCGATGCTGGCCAAAGAATGGCGGGCGATTTTGTTTCGTCCTAAAGTGCTGATTCCCATTGTTGCTGTTTTGTTTATCCCCCTTCTTTACAGCGGGTCGTTTTTATGGGCGTTTTGGGACCCGTATGGTCATTTGGACCGCTTGCCCGTGGCGGTCGTCAATGAAGATCGGGGAGCGAACCTCGATGGCCATTCTCTTCATCTCGGTGACGATGTGGTGAAGCGGTTGAAAAAAACCCATTCATTTTCTTGGCATTTTGTCAATCGCGATAAGGCGTTAAACGGTTTGCAAAACGGCGACTATTATATGGCGATAATGATTCCAGCTGATTTTTCTGAGCACGCTACGACGGTGCAAGATGCTGCGCCCCAACCGCTTCGCCTTAAGTACATCGTCAATGAAGGAGCGAACTATCTCGTCGGGAAAATCGGCGATTCTGCCGTTTCAGCCATCAAAGGGGAGATCGGCAAAAATGTCACTAAAGCGTATGCCGAAGCCATGTTGACGAAAATGAAAGAAGCGGGAAAAGGTTTGAAAGAAGCGGCGGATGGCGCTGAGCGGCTGCATGAAGGTTTGCAATCAGCAGAACAAGGAAGCCGCCGTCTGACAAAAGGAGTAGACGCCGCCGAGCAAGGAAGTGCACGTTTAGAAGCCGGAATGCAGAAGCTTCGAGAAGGAACGGGAAGTCTATCAAGATATTTAACGGAGTTAGCGGATAAATCGATCGTGTTTGATCAAGGCCTTCAGGCGGCTAGTAGCGGCGCTTCGCAAGTGAAAAATGGCGCATCCGCTCTCCAAGCTGGTCTTGGCCAATTAGCGGCCGGCGCAAACCGGTTGGCTGACGGAGAGCAGCAAGCTCAGGCCGGTGCTACCCGGTTGGCCGAGGGGCTCAATCAATCATTAACGGGGTTACAAACACTGCAATCTCGTCTTCCGGCGCTGACGGATGGAACAACGAAGCTGCGTTCTGGTGCCGAGCAACTATCTCAAGGGATGGCGCAGTGGGGGCAGAAAGCGGGAGAAGCAGCAGCTGGTGCTGACCGAGTAAGCGAAGGGCTCGCGCAGTATGCTGCGGCACTGCAGGCGTTGTCTGAGAAAGCGGTCGATCCGAATCAAAAGGCAGCTTTACAGGCACTGTCACAACAGTTGCAGCCGCTTGTTGAGGGAAGTAAAGCGGTGGCGGTCGGTGTAGGAAAACTTGCTGATACAGCTGGACAGCTGCAAGACGGGGCCGCTCGCCTTGCCGGTGGAACGGCATCGCTTGTCAACGGGCAACAAGCTGTGCAAGATGCGATCGACAAGCTCGTAGATGGTCAGCAAAAACTTGCGTCCGGAGCCTCTCAATTATCGGCCGCTCATCAACGATTAGGATCGGGAGCAACAGAGCTCGCCAAGCAGCTTGGCCGTGCTGACCGCGGCGCTGCGCGATTGGCTGCCGGAACAGACCAATTGGCGCAAGGAGTTGGAGCGCTTGCAAACGGATCAGACAAACTTGTATCTGGTACGCATCAGTTGGCGGGTGGGGCCAAGAGGCTGAATGATGGGACAAAAGAGCTAGCCCAAGGAGTGAATTCGCTTCACCATGGAATGAAAAAGCTCTCTAACGGGGGCCAAGCGCTTACCAACGGATTAGATTCACTAACAAAAGGAGCGGCAAAGATGGAAGACCGCCTGAACGAGGGGGCGAAACAAGCCGCCCACGTTCAAGCGAACGACCGCGTGTATGATATGATCGCCGATCCTGTGCAAAAGAAAAAGCAGCCGCTCCATCATGTTCCTAATTACGGAACGGGATTTGCGCCCTACTTCTTGTCATTAGGGCTGTTTGTCGGTGCCCTGCTGTTGACCATCGTCTTTCCGCTGCGTGAACCAGTCGATCGCCCGACTTCTGGAATAGCATGGTTTTTCGGAAAATGGGGAGTCTTGGTGGTGGCCGCGGTATTCCAGTCACTCTTGGCTGATGTGTGGTTGCTGTATGGACTCGATTTGCACGTGCAAAGCGTTGGGCGCTTTTTGTTGTTTACGTGGATCATCAGCCTGACGTTTATGATGATCATTCAATTTCTTGTGACCTTGTTTGATAATCCCGGCCGTTTTCTCGCTATTTTGCTGCTGATCGCCCAGCTGATCGGAAGCGCTGGAACGTATCCGATTGAGCTTGTTCCGTATAAATTGCAATCGTTGCATCCTTGGCTGCCGATGACCCATGCGATTCGCGGGCTAAGAGCGGTCATTTCAAGTGGCGATTTTGCGGTGATGTGGGAAGAAGCGACGAAGTTAGGAATTGTGGCGGTGATTTTTGCGGCTGGAACGTTGCTTTATTTTCACTTTTTGTACCGGCGGCGTTATCGGACGGCTGCAGAGGAGCCTGCCATGTAAGGCTGAGTGTGATCTGTGCTTTGATTCGCACCAGCAGGATGAGGGAAGTTCGTTTCTCTCATTTGTTCTTAAATGCTATCCTTTTTTGCTATTGAACCGACCGTATTCATTGTTCGGTCACGAGCGAAATTTGCTAAGTGAAGAAGGGGTATCCCACAAGGAGCGGGATACCCCTCTTTCGTTGCGTGTTGGGCTTCTACGGATCGGTTGTGCCGATCTTGAAGGCAAACCACCTTTTGGATCAACCCTTCTTTATCGGATGCTGGAGATTTTTATGCTCATCATGTCGGGGGATATCATGCAAAAAAAAAGACGCCTCTATGATGGAGGCGTGTGCAAAAGACAGGCTGTATCGGGGAACAGCCGTTTGCCGGCGGGGCAGCCGGCACAATGTGTGACGCAAGGGATGCGTCCGCTCACCTATTGGCGGTAAGCGGCGCCAAGGCAGTCCGAGCACGTGTTGCCGTAGCATTCATGTTGCTCATCCATCTCTTTTCCGCAGTGCAGACATTTTTTTGGTGGTAAGTTTCTGAAAAATTCCAACACTTTAGCCAACATTTCCGATCCCCTCCGTTGTCTTGTTGGTTTTATTGTATTATAACACAACCTAGAATGTCAATAGTTGTTTTAAAACAAAATATGAAAGATGAAAAAATAGGCTTCGTTGTGTATGATGGAAATAAAACGAAAGAAAGGAGAGAACGGCGATGAAAGTGACGGTCATCGGTTATTGGGGAGGATTTCCCGCTGCCAATGAAGCGACATCAGCGTATTTATTCGAACATGATGGGTTTCACCTTCTTGTTGACTGTGGAAGCGGAGCGCTTGCCAAACTGCAAAACGAGGTCGATGTCCGGCAGTTGGATGCGGTTGTCCTTTCCCACTATCATTACGATCATGTGGCCGATATTGGACCGCTTCAATACGCGCGCCTCATCCATCGAAATTTGGGCGCCGATTTGCCCGTGTTGCCGATCTATGGCCATGCGGAAGACGAGGAGGCGTTTGTCCGCTTGACCCACAGCGGCATCACCGAAGGCGTAGCGTATGATCCGCAAGAAACGGTAACGGTGGGTCCGTTTGCGCTGTCGTTTCTCAAAACCGCCCATCCGGTGCCGTGCTACGCGATGCGGATTAGCGCCGGCGGCAAGGACGTTGTGTATACCGCTGATTCCAGCTATTTGCCGGAGTTTGTGCCGTTTGCGCAAGGCGCCGATTTACTGATCAGCGAGTGCAACTTTTACGCTGGGCAACATGCGGCAGCGGCCGGGCACATGACGAGCGAGGAGGCGGCGGCTATCGCCAAAGGGGCAGAAGTCGGCGAATTGTGGCTGACGCATTTGCCGCACGTTGGCCGTCATGAGCAGCTTGTCGAGGAGGCTGCCCGCTTATTTGGTGGCGTCATTCGCCTAGCTCGCACCGGGCTCGTATGGGCACCGTAGCCAAGCCGGTTTTAGGAGGCTATTGAAAAACGGTTGGTTCTCTTGAGTCATGGGGAACGTTTGCAAG
The DNA here is from genome assembly GCF_001587475.1 of Geobacillus sp. B4113_201601. Taxonomy (NCBI): domain Bacteria; kingdom Bacillati; phylum Bacillota; class Bacilli; order Caryophanales; family Anoxybacillaceae; genus Geobacillus; species Geobacillus sp. B4113_201601. Next base: position 118,520 of record NZ_LQYX01000035.1, on the reverse strand, counting down.
GCGCTCCTGATGCGACAAAGTTTATCTATTTGCGAAACAGGTTTGATAAGCGGCTCGCTCCCTTCAATCACCGGCCTTTTAGAGAAGCAGCAAAGGAAACGCTTTCTCTTGTCCTTTGCTGCTCTTTTTTTTATAATAGGTATAGTTCGAATTTTTTTACTTGTAAAATGAATGGTCATTCATTCATTTTGGGGGAGGAGCTTCGCATGAACTTACCTGCACGATTAGCGCAAATCGCAAAGCAATTGCCGGACAAGGAAGCGTATGTGTTTGTAGGGGAGCGCTGCACCTATCGGCAGCTTAACGCCGCTGTTTCACAATTCGCTGATGGGTTGGCACAGCTTGGCATTCGCCGCGGCGATCACGTTGCCCTGCTGCTTGGCAACTCGCCGCAGTTTGTCATCGGCTTGTACGGGGTGCTGCGACTCGGCGCGACCGTCATCCCGATTAACCCGATTTACACCCCGGAGGAAATCGGCTATATTTTGCAAAACGGCGATGTAAAAGCCGTCATCGGCCTTGATTTGCTCGCGCCGTTGTTCGCCGAGGCAAAGCGGCGGCTGCCGCTGCTTTCCCATGCGATCGTTTGTGAAACGCCGCAAGGAAAGGAAAAAGCAGTTCCGTTGACCGAAGAGATGAAAACGTTTGCTGCCGTGTTGGCTGCCGGCAGCCCGGAATTCACCGGCCCTGAGCTTGCCGATGACGAAGTGGCCGTCATTTTGTATACGTCGGGAACGACAGGAAAACCGAAAGGGGCGATGCTCACCCATAAAAACTTATACAGCAACGCCCAAGATATAGCCGATTATTTAGGCATCAATGAGCATGATCGCGTCATTGCCGCTTTGCCGATGTTCCATGTGTTTTGTCTGAGCGTCGCTCTCAATGCTCCGCTGATGAACGGGGGAACGGTGCTCATCATGCCGAAGTTCAGTCCGGCGCAATTGTTTGCGCTTGCTCGCGAAGAGCGGGCGACGATTTTTGCCGGCGTGCCGACGATGTATAACTTTCTTTACCAGTATAAGGAGGGGAGTGCCGACGATCTGCGGACGCTTCGCCTTTGCATTTCAGGAGGCGCTTCCATGCCGGTTGCGTTGCTGAAAAACTTCGAAGAAAAATTCAATGTGATCATTTCCGAAGGGTATGGGCTGTCCGAAGCGTCGCCGGTCACTTGCTTTAACCCGCTCGACCGGCCGCGCAAACCGGGGTCGATCGGGACGAACATTAAGAACGTGATCAACAAAGTGGTGAACGAATACGGTGAGGAAGTGCCGGTCGGCGAAGTGGGCGAACTTGTCGTCCGCGGCCCGAACGTCATGAAGGGGTATTATAAAATGCCGGAGGAAACAGCCATCGCCTTGCGCGACGGTTGGTTGCACACCGGTGATTTGGCGCGCATGGACGAGGATGGCTACTTTTACATCGTAGACCGAAAAAAAGAGATGATCATTGTCGGCGGCTATAACGTGTACCCGCGTGAAGTCGAGGAAGTCCTGTACAGCCATCCGGATGTGGTCGAAGCGGCGGTGATCGGCGTTCCCGACCCGGATTACGGCGAGGCGGTAAGGGCGTTTGTAGTCACGAAAAATCCGGAGTTGACCGCCGAGCAATTGATCGCCTATTGTCGCGAACGGCTGGCGAAATATAAGGTGCCGACCGCCATTGAGTTTTTGAATGAACTGCCGAAAAACACAACTGGAAAAATTTTGCGCAGAATATTGAAAGAGCAATTCGTTGCTTCTCGCGCTTGATGGTTGGGGCGGAAAGCGCCGGGAGGTCCGTGACGCGGCAAAGAAGGGGCTCGCGCGTCTGGGCCTCTCTTTTTTTCATTTCCGGCAATAGTATATTGAAAATAATTTTATTATTTTTTATAATTTTAAATATAAGATAGTTTTGAATTATTTTACATAGGGGGACTAGATTATATGGGCAAGCGTATACGGCGTTTCGCCATCGTCTGTGCGGCCGGCTTGTTTCTGCTCGGCGGCTGCGGCCGAGCAAAGGAAACAGGGGGCGGCCAAGGAAACGGGGAAGGCGGAGGACAGAAGGAAAAAACGTACAAAATCGGCGTGACGCAAATCGTGGAGCATCCGTCGCTCGATGCGGCGCGCAAAGGATTCCAGCAAGCGTTAAAAGACAAGGGGCTGTCCGTTAAGTATGACGTGCAAATCGCCCAAGGCGATCAAAGCACCAACCAAACGATCGCCAACAATTTTGTCTCCGATGGCGTGGATTTGATCTTTGCCAATTCAACCCCAAGCGCGCAGGCTGCGCTCAATGCGACGAAAGACATTCCCATCGTCTTTACATCGGTATCCGATCCGGTTGGCGCCCAGCTCGTGCAATCGATGGAACAGCCGGGCGGCAATGTCACAGGAACGACGGATACCCACCCTGACGCGATTCCGAAAACGGTGCAGTTTATTGACAAGTATGTGCAAGGCCATCGCGTCGGCATGGTGTACAACGCCGGCGAACAAAATTCGGTCGCCCAAGTCGAGCAAGTTAAAAAAGCGATGGAAGGGACGGATTTGCAGATCGTGCCCGCATCGGTATCCACGTCCGCGGAAGTGAAGCAGGCGGCTGAATCGCTGGTCGGCAAGGTCGACTGTTTTTACATCATTACGGATAACACGGTTGTGTCGGCGCTCGAATCGGTCATTCAAGTCGCCAATGAACACGACATCCCGCTGTTCGTCGGCGAGCTTGATTCTGTCAAACGCGGTGGGTTTGCCGCCTATGGCTTTGACTATTACGACATCGGATATGAAGCCGGGGAAATGGCGGCGCAAATTTTGCAAGACGGCAAAAAGCCGTCCGAGCTTCCAGTGCAGTATCCGAAAAAGCTGAAGCTGGTCATCAACAAAAAAGCGGCCCAAGAAATGGGGATTAAACTCAATCCCGAATGGGATTCGATCGCGGAATACATTGAATAAACGAGCGGCTTCCCCCTTCGACGAAGGGGGATTGCCGTCAAAAGGCGGGTGAATGGTGTGTGGACGGCCATGTTCAGTTCGGTGGAGGCCGGCTTGATTTACGCTGTGATGGCGCTTGGTGTCTATTTGTCGTTTCGCGTGTTGGACTTTCCCGATTTGACGGTTGACGGCAGCTTTGTCACCGGCGCATCGGTCGCCGCCGTGATGATCGTCAACGGAGCGAATCCGTTTGCCGCTTCGGCCGCGGCGCTATTGGCCGGATTTGCCGCCGGAGTCGCGACAGGACTTTTGCATACAAAAGGGAAGATCAATCCGCTCTTGTCAGGCATTTTAATGATGATCGCGTTGTATTCGATCAATTTGCGCATCATGGGAAAATCGAACATTCCGCTCCTTCAAGAGGAAACGGTCATCAAGCAAATTACAGCCGCTTGGCAGCAGGCCGGATGGGATGATGTGCTCAACCGAGCCCTTTCCTTCACAGGATTCGCGCCGCGAACGTGGGCGGTGCTCGCAGCGATGGCGGCGGTGGCGGTCGTGGTAAAAGGAATGGTGGACTGGTTGTTGAAAACGGAGTTGGGCATTGCCATGCGGGCCACGGGGGACAATCAGCCGATGGTGGCGAGCTTTTCCGCCAATACGGATGGCCTCATCATCTTTGGGCTTGGGCTGTCGAATGCGCTTGTCGCTTTTTCCGGGGCGCTCGTCGCCCAGTACGGAGGATTTAGTGACATCGGCATGGGAATTGGCATGATTGTCATCGGGTTAGCTTCCGTCATTATCGGCGAGGCGCTGTTTGGCGCTCACTCCGTTGTTCGGGCGACGTGGGCAGTGATCGGCGGGGCCATCGTCTATCGCCTGATTTTGGCGCTCGCTTTGCGGGTCGAGTTTTTGGAGACGAGCGATGTGAAGCTGATTACCTCTCTCATTGTCATGGCGGCCCTCATCGTGCCCAACCTCTGGGCGGCCCAAAAAGAAAAGCGGAGAAAAAGACGAAAAGCCGAGCAGCTGGAGAGGGGGGAGGCTGTTGCTGGAGCTGAAACGAATTACAAAAGTGTTTAACGAAGGAACAGCCGATGAAAAAATTGCTTTAGGCGGCATCGACTTGACGCTTTCCCCCGGCGATTTCGTCACGGTCATCGGCAGCAACGGCGCCGGGAAATCGACGCTGATGAACATCATTTCCGGACGGCTGTCTCCCGACACGGGGGAAGTGTGGATCAACGGCCGCAATGTGACATCGCTTAAGGAACATGCGCGCGCCCGTCATATCGGCCGCGTTTTTCAAGACCCGATGGCCGGCACCGCCCCGCATATGACGATTGAGGAAAATCTTGCGCTCGCTTACAACCGGACGAAGCGGCGCACGCTTCGGTTCGGCGTGACGAAGCAAAAGCGCGAGTGGTTTCGCGAGACGCTGCGAACGCTTCATTTAGGGCTAGAGGACCGGCTGACAGCGAAAGTAGGACTGCTTTCCGGCGGCGAGCGGCAGGCGCTCTCGTTATTGATGGCGACGTTTACTAAGCCTGATGTGCTTCTTCTTGATGAACATACGGCTGCTCTCGACCCGGCGCGCGCTGAGCTCGTCACTGAATTGACGAAGGAAATCGTCGCCAAACACCGTTTGACGACGCTGATGGTGACGCATAACATGGAGCAGGCGATTCGCCTTGGCAACCGGCTCGTTATGATGGACGGCGGACAAATCATCTTTGCCGCCGAAGGAAAGGAAAAGGAGGAGCTGACCGTCGAACGGCTGCTTGCTGAATTTCAACGCATTCGCGGCAGTCAATTTGCGAGCGATCGCGCGGTCCTCAGCCAATAGACGAGGCGAGGTGCCCCGAACGAGAGGAGCGGGACACCTCGCTTTACATTGGTGGGCCCACTAGGCGTTGCGCGCGGCCGGCTGCGTTGCCGTTTGGTAGGCGGCTTGCAACGATTGGGTGACGGCTCCCGGCTGGCCGCTGCCGATCGTGGTGTCGTCCACTTGGATGATCGGAATAATGGACGAAGTGGTACTCGTTAAAAACAGCTCATCGGCTTGGGCGAGGTCGTGGACCGAAAACGCTTCTTCCATGAACGGGATGCCAAGCTCACCGCAAAACTGCTTCACTTTCGTGCGGACGATGCCGTTTAAAATCCGCTCGGTGGCAGGATGGGTATATACCGTCCCAGCTTTGACGAGAAAAATGTTCGACGAACTTCCTTCCGTGACGATGCCATCGCGGTGGAGAATCGCTTCGAATGCCCCGCGCTCGATTGCTTCTTGCTTGGCCAGCACGTTTGGCAACAAGTTCAAACTTTTAATATAGCAATACTCCCAGCGGACATCCTTGGTCACAATGACGTGCACGCCACGCGTCATTTCGTTTCTTTTCCGCGCCATCGGCTCGATGTAGGCATACAAGTTCGGGCGGTTTTCCGCCGGAAAAGCATGGGCGCGGGGAAAGCTTCCGCGCGTCACTTGCAAATATAAAATGGCATCTTCGTGCACATCGTTCAAGCGGCGGAGCTCCTCGAGCCGCGCGGCCAGCTCTTCGGGAGCGAACGGGACGGACAGGCGAATAGCAGCCGCCGAACGATACAGACGATTGAGATGTTCTTCTAACCAGATGTACGTTCCATTGTATAGGCGCACGACTTCGTAGACCCCATCGCCGAACTGCAAGCCGCGCTCTTCCATCGGATACGTCACCTGTTCATAGCGGAGAACGCCGCGTTCGGTCAATACGTGCGGTTTTACTGACACAATAGCCCACTCCTTTTCAATTGCGCAAATAATGAATCAATTCGATTATATCATAGATGGATTTTCTCCCCTACTCCCGCTTTGCGCCCAAGCGGGAGTTTCCTAGGAGGCTGGTGATTTCGTGCGAAAACGACTGATTCCACTCGTTTCTCAATTAGAAAAACCTTGCAGAACCAGCTTTCTCTTCGGAATGAAAATGCCATCGATTGGTGTGCGACAGCGGCTTTTCACCGGCTTTCTAGTTAAGAGGATAAAAGAATTGACCTATGTTCGGGTTGCGAAATGACAGCGATTTTTAGACAATAAACATATCAAACTAGCGAAACGGGGGAATGGATGGATGAAAACGACATGGATGGCCGGGAAAATGGCGCCGTTTCGCCAAGGGGTGCAGGCGGGGGTGGCGATCGCCATCGGCTATATGCCGATCGCGCTGACATTTGGTCTGCTCGCTAAGACGACCGGGCTGACGCTCGCAGAAACGGTGCTGATGAGCGTCGTCGTTTTTGCCGGCGCCTCGCAATATATTGCCCTCAGCTTGCTTTCCGTCGGTACCGGCATATTTGAAATCATTTTAACAACATTTGTTTTAAACCTTCGCCATTTTTTAATGTCCGCTTCGCTCAACGAAAAAGCGGAGGCGGATGCGCTTTGGAAAAAGGCGCTGTATGCGTTTGGCATCACCGATGAAACGTTTTCCGTTGCGGCCATGAAAGAGGGGACGGTCAGCGCTTCGTATATGTTTGGGTTGATCATGATGGCGTACGGCAGCTGGGTCGTCAACTCCGGCATCGGTTATGCTGTCGGGGCGAGTTTGCCGGAAAGCTTACAAGAGAGCATGTCGGTCGCTTTGTACGCCATGTTTATCGGCTTGCTCGTCCCAGCGCTGAAAAAGGAGCGGAAAACGGTATGGCTGGCAGGATTAGCCGCCGTGTTCAATTCGCTCGGCACGCTTGTCTTTCACCTGTCTAAAGGCTGGTCGATCGTGCTGGCAACGCTTCTTTCCGCAGTCGTCGTCGAGTGGCTGGCGAAGAAGGGGGAGAATGAGGATGAATAACGCGATCGTTTGGATGATTCTCGGCATGGGGATCGTCACGTATTTGCCGCGCATGTTGCCGTTCGTGCTGCTTGGGCGCGTCGAGCTGCCGCCGTTTTGGCAAGGAGTGCTGAAAAATGTGCCGTATGCTGCACTTGGCGCGCTGATTATCCCTGATATTTTTTTCATTCAAGACGACGTTCTTTTTGGGGTGATCGGTTTTGCGGCGGCGGTGACGGCCGCCTGGCTCGGTGCGAATGTTATTGTTGTTGTGCTTGCTGCGGTTGTCGTGCTTAGTTGCTATTCGATGTTGATGTGAAAGGTTCGGCGTTCTTCAATGAAAAAAGGGCAGACAATGCCCTCTTTTTTTACACCTGTACAAAATCGTTATGACAATTCATCCATAATCGTTTCGTACACTTCATCAACACGAAATCGTGACGCTCCCCCCATGTCGATCTGTTCGATGACCCGTCCGTCCCGATTGAGCAAGTAAGCGAGCGACGTATGCACCATCATCCCGTTTCCCGGGTCACGGTATTGGAAGTGGAAAGCGTCCGCCGTCGCTTTTGTCGCCGCTTTGCTGCCGCGCAAAAACACCCATCCTTGCCCATCGCCAGTTATGCCAAATGCATTTGCGTATGCTTGCAGTTTTTCTTTCGTGTCGCGCGCTGGGTCGATAGTGATCGTGACGAATTCCACATCGCGCCCGAACACTCCGGCTTTTTGCAGCCGGTCGCGCAGTTTGGCCATTTGCATCGTCGTATTCGGGCAAATATCCGGGCAGTTCGTATAGATGAATTCGATGAGTCGAACTTTGGGCGGCAAGCCGTCAAAGGAATAAGGGGCTCCCCACGCCGTTTCCATCGTCACGTTCTTCGGCAGACGCATGGAAGCTGGTTGGTAGACAGTGAAATAGATAATGCCAACACCGATGCCAATCAGCAAGAGCCTGGCGACAATGATATATAGTTTTTTCATCATGATCCTCCCTTCATGATCGATCATACCAAAACGAGGAGCGACAAAAACACCATGTTTATGAACATTGTGCGGCTATTTTCCTAATGAAAAAAATTTTGCAAAAAAGGATTGCATTTTTCTAGTTCTGTTATATAATAATGTTGTAAATAAATATATGTATTATAACAAAAGAATGGGGGAAGGGAAAATGGCGTCATTTGCTGAACGTGTTCGTCAATTGGAGGAAAGCTGGAAAAATGAGGAGCGCTGGAAAGGAATTGTCCGTCCGTACAGCGCGGAAGATGTCATTAAGTTGCGCGGCTCGCTTGATATTGAGCATACGCTCGCTCGGCGCGGAGCCGAGAAGTTATGGCAGCTGTTAAATACGGAAGATTACGTTCATGCGCTCGGCGCGCTGACCGGAAATCAAGCGGTGCAACAGGTGAAAGCGGGGCTGAAAGCCATTTACTTAAGCGGCTGGCAGGTGGCGGCCGATGCCAACCTCGCCGGGCATATGTATCCGGACCAAAGCTTGTATCCGTCCAACAGCGTTCCACATGTTGTGAAACGCATTAACCAAGCATTGCAGCGTGCAGATCAAATCCAATATTTGGAAGGCAGCGGCGATATCGATTATTTCGTGCCGATCGTTGCCGATGCCGAGGCTGGGTTCGGCGGCCAGCTGAACGTGTTTGAGCTCATGAAAGCGATGATTGAGGCGGGAGCGGCTGGCGTCCACTTTGAGGATCAGTTGTCATCGGAGAAAAAATGCGGCCATTTAGGAGGCAAAGTGCTGTTGCCGACGCAAACGGCGGTGCGCAACTTGATTGCAGCGCGCCTCGCTGCCGATGTGATGGGTGTCCCGACGGTGCTGATCGCCCGCACCGATGCCAATGCCGCTGATTTGATCACAAGCGACATCGACCCGCGCGATCAAGAATTTATTACCGGCGAGCGGACGCCGGAAGGGTTTTACCGCACGAGAGCTGGTCTCGGTCAGGCGATCGCCCGCGGTTTGGCCTATGCGCCGTATGCGGATCTCATTTGGTGCGAAACGAGCGAACCGAACTTGGAGGAAGCGCGGCAGTTTGCCGAAGCCATTCACGAGAAGTTCCCGGGCAAGCTGTTGGCGTACAACTGCTCGCCATCATTCAACTGGAAGAAAAAGCTGGATGATGAAACGATTGCGAAGTTCCAGCAAGAGCTTGGGAAAATGGGATACAAATTCCAATTCGTCACTTTGGCCGGGTTCCATGCCCTTAACTATAGCATGTTCGAACTGGCGCGCGGTTACAAGGAGCGCGGCATGGCGGCGTACGCTGAGCTGCAGCAAGCCGAGTTTGCCGCTGAGAAGTACGGGTATACGGCTACGCGCCATCAGCGCGAAGTCGGCACCGGCTATTTCGATGAAGTCGCCCAAGTCATCTCCGGCGGCCAGTCGTCGACCGTCGCGTTGAAAGGATCGACCGAGGAAGAACAGTTTACAAAGGCTTGAATGAAACTGACCGAAACGGTTGTCTGCCTTCAAGATAGCATCGCATGAAACACAAAGCGATGCGCCGATCACTGCGAAAGAGGTTGTCCTGATCCTTCGGGACAACCTCATTTTTTTGGTTTGGCTGCAAGTGCAGCGCATAAAAGGAAAAAGACGGCGCATGCTATATAGGCAGGAGGCGATGCGATGAAAAAGGACAAAAGCGAGCTGCCGGAGGTAATGCCGGCGGAATTCCGCGTCAGCACCGATCTCCATTTTGAACAATGGGGAATGAATGAGGAAACGTACGCGGGCGACTCTGTCGGCGAACATACGGCGCTGGAACAAGCGAATGAATATTTGGCGATGAAAGAAATCGGTCAAACGTTTGAGAACGCCTAAACCGACCCATGACCAGCGTCATGGGTTTGTTCATTAACTTTGGTTCGTCATCAAAACGTGTACTTGACAGACAGTGAACTTCTCTAAGAGACCGATGATTTAAGGGGGCAAGCCGCTGATCAAGCCCGTTTTTCAAATAGAAAAGCCTCGTCGCATCAGGATTACCTTTCAAACGATCCCCCATTGCTCAAAAGAAACAACCATTTTTCACCAGCCTTCTAAACAGGTGTAGGCAAAAAATGATTGATTTCCCCTGTTCTTTCGTGGATGCATAAGTTAAGATGTGTAATGAAAAAATCAAGTACAATTTTTGATGAAGAGCCTTAACTTTTTTCAAAATATAGAAAAATATAACTACTTGTGTTATGATAGAAAATAGCGAGCGAATAGGAAAGGAGATGGATCGATGAAGATCAACGAGTTCATTGTCCTTGAACAGTTCATCGTCAGTCGATATACGATGGCAATTCTCCCCTACTTTTTGAACAGCGACGTGTATGCGAAAGTCATCGAGGAAGATGGCGAGTACATTGTGAAAAAAACGCCGACCGATATCGTCAAACAGAGTTGTGATTATTATGGCAGTAGCTACCGGGGGAGGAAAGAGGGAACCAAGGCCATTATCGGCATCACCCATAAGGCGCCGATCGCCATCGAACCGTCCAATGAAATTTACGTATTCCCAACCGCTTCTCCACGAGATTTCCGCTGCGTTTGGCTTTCGCACATGCACGTCTATCAATACGAACCTGCCAAATATGAACAGACCATCGTGTATTTCCGCAACGGAAAAAGTGTCTCCCTCGATGTTTCCTGCAAGTCGTTTATCAATCAATTGCACCGGACCGCCCAACTGCGGACGAAGTTATCCGAACGGATGGAAGCGCGAGAACGCAAGCTCCAGTACATATTCCGCATGCAGCAGGAAAAACAGACGTAATTTTGCAAAGGTGAGTTCCAATTGGGCGCCTAGGGGTGTAAAATAGACATATAAACAGCATGTGAATGGGGAAAGATACATGGACATGGAAACCGTCAAACAATGGTTCACACTCGATCACATTCTTGCTTTGCTTGATCAGTATCGCTCCTTTGGCTTGCTTCCCGGCATCGCGGTGACGCTTTTGGAATCATTTTTTCCGATTTTGCCAATGGTTGTTTTTGTCATGGCCAATGCAGCGGCGTTTGGGTTGTGGAAAGGATTTTTCATTTCTTGGTTCGGCGCCTCGCTTGGGTCGCTCCTCGTTTTTTGGCTGACGCGGAAAGTGGGGCAGAAGCGCTTTTTTCATTTTGTCCGCCGTCATCGGAAGGTGCGCCAATTTATGCATTGGATTGAACGGCACGGATTCGGGCCGCTGTTTTTGCTGTATTGTTTTCCGTTCACTCCGTCGGCACTTGTCAACATTGTCGCCGGGCTGTCGCGCATCAGTCGGCAGCAGTTTATACTGGCTGTGCTTCTCGGAAAGATGATCATGGTGTTTACGATCAGTTTCATCGGCTACGACTTGGTGGCGCTCGTCCACCAGCCGCTGCGGACGGCGATGATCACCGCAGCCGTTTTCCTTCTTTGGTATGCCGGAAAGCGGGTCGAAGCGAGGTTTTCACTGACGGAAAAACGCGAAAGCGAGGGGGACGGAGAGTGACAGAACGGAAAGAGAAACAAGGGCGCCGGTGGCTGTGGATGACAGCCGTCTGCCTTGCGGTTGCGCTCCGTTTGTTTGTGTTCAGTCCTTATATCGTTGAAGGAAAATCGATGATGCCAACGTTAGAAAATGGCAATTGGCTCGTTGTCAACAAGCTGTCTTATGACATCGGTCCGATTCATCGGTTTGATGTAATCGTCTTTCACGCCACGAGAAACGAAGACTATGTCAAGCGCGTCATTGGCTTGCCGGGCGACCGGATTGAGTATAAAAACGATGTGTTGTATGTCAATGGGAAACGGATGGATGAGCCGTATTTGCGCCCGTATAAGCAAAGATTAGCTGGGGGCAAGCTGACCGGTGATTTTACGCTGGAGGAAGTGACAGGAAAAACGAGGGTGCCGCCTGGCTGTGTGTTTGTCCTTGGCGATAATCGTTTGGGCAGTTGGGACAGTCGGCATTTCGGCTTCGTGAAAATCAGCCGAATCGTCGGCAAAGTCGATCTTCGCTATTGGCCGCTGAACGAGTTCGCGTTCCAGTTTTAACGAATCAACGGAAGACGTCTCTCACTTCGAAACAATAGTGAAAGGGAGATGACCATCTTAAAAAGAAAGGCCCTAAAAAAGTGTCAGCGTAGCTGGCGGGAGTATGTCACGCTGGATGAGGCTGCGCTTTTTTTCTTTCCAAAAGCGAACGTATGTGCTAAAATAAAGAAAATAAAGGAAACGGATGGTGGTAAGAGCCATGTCGCTTCGGTTTTTGCTCGGGCGGTCGGGAAGCGGGAAAACGGCCGCCTGTCTGAGCGAAATACAAACCATGCTGAAAGAAAGCCCGCAAGGACGAACGATCGTTTACCTCGTTCCGGAACAAATGACGTTTCAATGCGAATACGCCCTAATACATACAGAAGGGACGGACGGGATGATCCGTGCCCAAGTGTTCAGTTTCACGCGCCTCGCTTGGCGCGTGCTGCAAGAAACCGGCGGCATGAACCGCTATCACGTGCATGATGTTGGCGTGCAAATGATGATCCGCAACATTATTGAACAGCGCCGGCAGGAGCTTAGACTGTTCGGACGCGCGGCGGACAAACAAGGGTTTATTGAGCAGCTGCACGACATGATCGCCGAATGCAAACGATATTGCCTGACGCCGGGGGAGCTCCGCCGCCACGCCGAGGCGCTTACGGCCGAGTCGAATCAACCGGGACGGCGGCTGCTCGCCGACAAACTAAGCGATGTCGCGCTCGTCTATGGCGAGCTCGAGCGAAGCCTGAGCGGCCATTATCTCGATTCGGAAGATTATTTGCGCTTGCTCGCTGAACAAATTCCGCACTCCGTTTATTTGCGTGACGCTGAGATTTATATCGACGGATTCTATCATTTTGCGCCGCAGGAATACGCGGTCATCGAACAGCTTCTCCGCCATTGCCGACGCGTCACCGTTTCTTTGACCATTGACCGGCCATATGACGATGGCATGCCGGATGCGCTCGATCTGTTTTATTTGCCGGCGCAAACGTATCAACAGCTGCGCGCACTCGCGCTCAGCAGCGGCGTATTGATCGAAGAGCCGGTCGTGCTTACGGAAAACCGCCGGCATGAAAGCAGCGCGCTTGCCCATTTGGAAAGGCAATTTCACCATCGTCCGTTGATTCCGTATGAGGAAAAGACCGATGCGGTTTGCATTTACGAAGCCGCCAACCGGCGGGCGGAAGTGGAGGCGGTTGCCCGCGAAATCATTCGCCTCGTCCGCGATGAGGGAGCGCGCTATCACGACATTGCCTTGATCATTCGCGATCTTGAATCATATCGCGATGTGGTCAAAACGGTATTTTTTGACTTTGGCATCCCGTCCTTCATGGACGAGAAAGAGCCAATGCACTACCATCCGCTCGTTGAGCTCGTACGCGCCGCTCTCGAAACCGTCGTGACGCGCTGGCGCTACGAGGCGGTGTTTCGGGCGGTGAAAACCGATTTGCTTTTTCCGGCTGACGAAGACGCGGCTTGGTGGCGCGAGGCGGCGGACAAGCTGGAAAATTACGTGCTTGCCCATGGAGTGAAAGGGGAGCAGTGGACGAGCGGCGAACGTTGGACGTACCGCCGCTATCAAGCGCTTGACGGGTTGAATGTGCCGCAGACTGACGAAGAGCGGCAGTTTGAAGATGAGTTGAACCGGTGGCGCGAGGTGTTGACCGCCCCGCTTCGCCGGCTTGACCGCCGCTTGCGCCGGGCTTCGGATGGACGCGGGCTTTGCACGGCGTTATATCTCTTTCTCGAAGAATTGCAGATTCCAAAAAAACTCGAGAAAATGAGCGCCGAAGCCGAAGCGGCCGGGCGCTTAATCGAGGCGCGTCAGCACGAACAAGCGTGGAACGCGGTCGTTGACTTGCTCGATCAATATGTGGAAATGCTTGGAACCGAGTCTCTTCCGCTCGCCGAGTTTGCCAAAATCATTGAAGCCGGGCTCGATCGCCTCGAATTCTCGCTCGTTCCGCCGGCGCTCGATCAAGTGATTATCGCCCAACTGGATCGTTCGCGGCTGTTTGACATCAAGTACGCGTTTGTCATTGGCGTCAACGAGGGCGTCATTCCGGCCAAAGTGAAGGAAGAAGGGCTGATGGCCGAGATCGAGCGCGAACAATTGCGCGCGCTCGGCGTGTCGCTAGCCCCCGGAAGTCGGGAGCAGCTGTTTTATGATCCGTTTTTCGTCTACTTGGCGCTCGTGGCCCCGCGCCGCCGTCTGTACGTCGCCTATCCGCTCGCTGACGGTGAAGGAAAGGCGCTGATGCCGTCCCCGCTCATTCAACAATTGAAGAATTTGTTCCCGCTGGCGCCGGTGAAGTTATGCAGCAACGACCCGTTCGATGTCCCCAAGGAGGAGGCGGAATCCTTCGTCACCGTCCGGAGGGCGACGCAAACGTATTTGGTCAGCCAACTGCGGGTGTGGAAGCGGAATTATCGCATCGATCCGTTGTGGTGGGGAGTGTATAACGCGCTCGTCCGCCATCCGGAGTGGCGCAAAGACGTGCAGCATGCCATTTCCGCTCTCTTTTATACGAACAAAGCGGCGCCGCTGAAAAAACGGTGGAGCGAGCGGCTGTACGGAACAAAGATTCAAGCGAGCGTCTCGCGCATGGAACAGTTTCAAAAATGCCCGTACGCTCACTTTGCCTCGCACGGGCTGCGTTTGAAAGAGCGCCATGTTTTTCGGCTTGAGGCTCCCGATGTCGGGCAGTTGTTTCACGCTGCCATCAAGCAAATCGCCGACCAGCTCCGTGAACGGCATGTCGAATGGAGCAAACTATCAAAGCTGGAATGCGAGCGGCTGTCGGCCGAGGCTGTTGAGCGGATTGCCCCGCTCATTCAGCGGCAAGTGCTAGCAAGCTCATCTCGCTATCAATATATGAAACGGAAACTGCAAAACGTGGTCGCCCGCACGGCGTACGTGCTAAGCGAGCACGCGCGGGCGAGCGGCTTCGTTCCGGTTGGGATGGAGCTGTCGTTTGGACCGGGCGGCGATTTGCCACCGCTTCGCTTTCGGCTCCGCGACGGAACGACGATGGAACTCGTCGGGCGGATCGACCGCATTGACAAAGCAGAAAGCGGCCAAGGGGTGCTGCTTCGCATCATCGATTACAAATCGAGTGCCAAAGCGCTTGATATAGCGGAAGTATACTATGGGCTGGCGCTGCAAATGTTCACGTATTTGGACATTGTATTGACGTATGCCGAACAATTGGTCGGAAAGCCGGCGCTTCCGGCGGGAGTGCTTTATTTCCATATTCACAATCCGATCGTTCAAGCGAAACAGTGGGTCGATGACGAAGTGAAGCTGGCGCAAAAGTTGCTTGAACCGTTTCGGATGCGCGGACTGCTGCTCGCGGACGTGGAAGCGATCCGGCTGATGGACAGCAAGCTTGAAGACGGGCAATGGTCGCTGATTGTACCCGCGCAAATCACCAAAAGCGGATCGATCCATTCGCGCTCATCGGTGGCGAGTGAATCGGATTTTACGGCGCTTCGTCGCCATATCCGCCGCTTGTTTGTCGAGATCGGCGGGCAAATCGCCGATGGCGTTGTATCGATTGCTCCATATAAGCTGAAAGAGAAAACGGCGTGCGAGTTTTGCCCGTTCAAGCCGGTGTGCCAGTTTGACGAGGCGCTTCCGGGCAATGAATATCGAAAACTAGTTCCGCAGACGAAGGAAGCGGTCTTGGAAAAAGTAGCGGAAGGAGAGGACGAGCGATGAACATGGCGATTCGCCCGAAGCCGGCCGGAAGCCGATGGACGGAAGAACAATGGAAGGCGATCACCGCCGGCGGCCGCGATCTTCTCGTTGCCGCGGCGGCCGGTTCTGGCAAAACGGCCGTTCTTGTCGAACGGATCATTCAAAAAGTGACGGCGGAAGAAGGAGCGGTGGATATCGACCGCCTGCTTGTCGTCACGTTTACCAATGCCGCTGCGGCTGAGATGAAGGCAAGGATCGGCGAAGCGCTCGAACGGGAGCTGGCGAAACACCCGCATTCTCTCCACTTGCGGCGCCAGCTCAGCCTGCTTCCCCGCGCTTCGATTTCGACGCTTCATTCATTTTGCTTGGATGTCATTCGCAAATATTACTATTTGCTTGATTTAGACCCGTCGTTTCGCATCGCTGATGAAACGGAGATCGAGCTGCTCAAGGAAGACGTCCTTGAAGACCTGCTTGAAGAAGAATATGGAAAGGCGGACAATGATCGCTTTTTGGCGGTCGTCGATGCGTATACGGGCGATCGGAGCGATGCAGAGCTACAGGAAATGATTTTCTCGCTTTATGAGTTTTCTCGCTCTCATCCTGAGCCGGACGAATGGCTTGCCGGCTTGGCGTCAATGTATGATGTTGATGCTGAAGCGGACGTGAGAACGTTGGCGCCGGCACGCTATCTCGCTCAGCATGCAGAAATGGAGCTGACGGCGGCTTTGCGATTGATCCGAAAGGCGCTGGAGCTGGCGGAAGCACCGGGCGGTCCCGAGCCGTACACGGAACGGTTGCGCGAAGACGCCGCGCTCGTTTCCGGGCTGCAAATGAGGGTGGCCGGACCGTGGGACAAGCTGCACGAGGCGTTGCAATCCTTGTCGTTCGGACGCTTGCCGTCGTGCAGCAGCAAACGATACGAAGCGCACCTGATCGATGAAGTGAAGGCGTTGCGCGAGCAGGCGAAAAAGAAAATCGAAGCGCTGCGCGACCATGTATTTTCGCTTCCTCCGTCCGCTTGGCTCCGCCACATGCAGGAAATGAAACCGATCGTGGAAACGATCGCCGCGCTCGTTCGCCGTTTTGCTGCTAGGTTTCAGGAAGCCAAACGGGAAAAAGGGGTCGTAGATTTCTCCGATTTGGAGCATTATTGCTTGCGCGTTCTGCGGCACCGCCATCCAGAGACGGGCGAATGGCAGCCCACCGCCGCCGCCCTCGAGTACCAAGCTCAGTTTGATGAGGTGCTTGTCGACGAATATCAAGATACGAACCTTGTCCAAGAAGCTATTTTGCAATTGGTCAAGAAAGGAAGCGAGCGGACGGGCAACTTGTTTATGGTCGGCGATGTCAAACAGTCGATTTATCGATTTCGGCTGGCCGAACCGCTGCTGTTTTTGGATAAATACAAACGGTTTACGGCGGACGGAGAAGCCGGGGGCATGAAAATCGATCTAGCGAGCAACTTCCGCAGCCGCCGGGAAGTATTGGACGGAACGAATTTTCTTTTTTCGCAAATCATGGGCGAAGCCGTTGGGGAGCTCGTTTACGATGAAGCCGCGCGCCTGAAATACGGCGCCGATTACCCCGACGGGAGCGATGCCGTCCCGGAAGTCGTGGTCATCAATCGGCAGCGGACCGAGGAAGAGGAAGAAGAGGAAGCGGCTGAATTGGCGGCCGCCGAGCTGGAAGCGCGCTGGATCGCCAAAAAGGTGAAAGAGCTCATTGCCCGGCCGTTTTGGGTGTACGACCGTTCTACCGGTGCACCGCGGCGCGTGATGTACCGCGATATCGTCATTCTTGTCCGCTCGATGACCAATGCATCGCCGATGATCGAGCAGTTGCAGGCGCAAGGCATTCCCGCGGCGGCTGACCTGTCTGCCGGCTATTTTCAGGCGACGGAAGTATCCACCATGCTGTCGCTGTTACGGGTCATCGATAATCCGGATCAAGATATTCCGCTGGCGGCTGTGCTCCGTTCGCCGCTGTTTCGTTTTGACGAAAACGAGCTGGCGATGATCCGCTTGGCCGCTCCGAAAGGCACGTTTTATGAAGCGCTGCAGTCTTTCCAAAACAAGCCGGCCGAGACGGATGAGGAGGAACAAGCGAAGCGGAAGGCGGCGGTTTTTCTCGAGCGGCTGGCAAGCTGGCGCACGATGGCGCGCCGCCGTTCATTGGCCGACCTCATTTGGCAGCTGTACCGCGATACACAGTATTACGATTTTGTCGGCGCGCTGCCGGGTGGAAAACAGCGCCAAGCCAACTTGCGCGCCTTGTATGATCGCGCTCGCCAGTATGAATCGGCGTCGTTTCGCGGGCTGTTTCGCTTTCTTCGCTTCATCGAACGGCTGCAAGAGCGCGGTGACGATCTCGGCTCCGCCCGGCCGCTCGGCGAGCAGGAAGATGTCGTGCGGATCATGACGATCCACAGCAGCAAAGGGCTCGAGTTTCCGGTCGTCTTTTTGGCCGGGCTCGCGCGGCCGTTTTATACGCGCGATTTGCATCATTCGTATTTGCTCGACAAAGAGCTTGGTTTTGCCGCCCGCTATGTCCATCCGCGGCTGCGCATCAGCTACCCGACGTTGCCGTTTATGGCCATTCAGCAAAAAAAGCGGCTCGAGCTGCTGGCGGAGGAGATGCGCATTTTATACGTCGCGCTGACGCGAGCGAAAGAAAAGCTGTATTTCATCGCTTCCGTTCCTGACGCGGACAAGGAGCTGAAAAAGTGGAGAGGGGCGATGGCGGAAGACGGCTGGCTTCTTCCTGACGACATGCGGGCATCGGCTCGCTCGTATTTGGACTGGATCGGGCGCGCCCTCATCCGCCACCGCGCCGGCTGCGAGCTTGTGGGAGAACCGGCGCCTGCGGAGATCGCTTCCCACCCGTCTGTCTGGCGCATCGTGATCGTGCCGGCCGCCGAGCTTCACGGCAGCGAAGCGACAGCGGATGAGACAGAGCTTCACCTATTGCCGGCTCTAAAGGAAGGACTTCCCGTTCCAGCCGGCGAGGAGTGGGAGGGAGAGGCCAAGCGGCGCTTCATGTGGACGTATCCTTACGAAAAAGAAACAGCGGTGCGCGCCAAACAATCCGTATCTGAGCTCAAAGAACAGCGCGCGCTGTTTGGGGAGCAGGCGGACGAATGGCGGCCGCGCCAAGGGACGGCGCCGGTGTTTTCCCGTCCGCGCTTCATGCAGGCCAAAACATTAACGCCCGCTGAAAAAGGGACGGCGCTTCATGTCGTGATGCGACATCTCGATTGGCGCGCTCCGCTTGATGAGCGAGCGATCCGCAGCCAGATTGCCCGCCTCGTGGAAAACGAGCTGCTGGCCGCCGAACAAGCGGAAGCGGTGGACAGCGAAGCGATCTTGTCCTTTTTCGCCACCGATATCGGCCGACGCCTTCGTGAAGCGCGTGAAGTGCACCGCGAAGTGCCGTTCAGTTTGGGAATTCCGGCGGCTGAGCTTTATGGGCGCCTAGGGATGGAGGGCGACCGCCGCGTGCTTGTGCAAGGGGTGATCGACTGCGTGTTTGCGGATGAACGCGGTTATGTGATGCTCGATTATAAGACCGACGAAGTGGTGGATCGCTTTGGCGGACAACTGGAAGAAGCGGCTCGATTTCTGCTCGGGCGTTACGGGGAGCAGATGCGCTTGTATCGTCGGGCGATTGAGCAAATCTGGCGGGTGCCGGTTTCGGAATGCTATTTGTATTCATTTTCCGGCGGGTGTGCGATTGCTGTTGACTAACGGCGGAAACGACCGGGGAAAAGAGCGCGGCGACGGAAAGAAAACGTGGCGTCGATCGGGCCAAAAGCCATAGCCAAGGGGGAGAGAGAAAGATGCGCATTTTGCATACGGCCGATTGGCATTTCGGGCGAACGCTTGAAGGGCGGAGTCGGCTCGCCGAACAAGAAGCGTTCGTTGATGAGCTTGTGGAACTCGTTTCAGCCGAACGAATCGATGTGGTGTTGATGGCGGGGGACGTGTTTGACTCCGTCAACCCGCCGGCAGCCGCCGAGCAGCTGTTTTATGAAAGCTTGGCCCGGCTGTCGGATAAAGGCCGCCGGCCGATCGCGGTCATCAGCGGCAATCACGATCACCCGGAGCGCATTAGCGCCGCTTGTTCGCTTCTTCTAGAGCATCGTATTTTCCTATTTGGACGACCGCAGGCTTCGGTTTGCCGAATCGACGTTCCATCTTGCGGCGAAACGATGGTGCTTGCCCCTCTGGCGTATCCGTCCGAATCGCGCCTCGCTGAGCTGCTGTCGACGGAGCATGACGAAACGGCGCTGCGCGATCGGTACGACGACCGCGTCCGCGCCTTGTTCGAAGCCATGGCCGCTTCGTTCACCGCTGAAACGGTCAATGTCGCCATGAGCCATCTTTACGTCGCCGGCGGCCATGCGTCCGATTCGGAACGGCCGATTGAAGTCGGCGGCGCCTATACGGTGGCCGCGGAGAGCTTGCCGGCTTCTGCGCAGTACGTGGCGCTTGGCCATCTCCACCGGCCGCAGGACGTCAGGCGGGCGAGAACGTCGGCGCGTTACGCCGGCTCGCCGCTTGCTTACAGCTTTTCCGAGGCAGGGCATGCGAAATCGGTTACAATTGTGGATGTCCAGCCGGGCGGCCAAGCCAATGTCTCGGAAATTCCCTTGTCTGCTGGAAAACCGCTCGTTCGCTGGCAGGCGAAAGAAGGTCTGGCCCAAGTGTACCGGTGGTGCGAGGAAGGGCGGGACCGGTCGGGGTGGATCGATCTCGAGCTTTATGTGACGGAACCGTTGACGATGGAAGACATTCAGCGGCTGCGCAAGCTCCACCCGGGATTGATCTACATCCGTCCGGTACTGCGAGACGAGCCGCGCGAAAACGAAGCGTCCGCGGTCAGCCGTGAGCCGCTGTCCCTCGCCGAAATGTTTCGCCGCTTCTATGAACGGCAAACCGGTGGGCACTCTCCTGATGACGAGTTGGTTCGCTTATTTTTGGAGCTGGCGGTGGAAGAAGAAGAGGAAGGTGAAGGAGAATGAAGCCGATCTCGCTGACGATCGCTGGGCTTCATAGCTTTCGTGAAAAACAGACGATTGATTTCACCGCGCTGTGTGCGGGCGGGGTATTCGGTATTTTTGGGCCGACCGGCAGCGGCAAGTCCACGATTTTGGATGCCATGACGCTCGCCTTGTTTGGCAGTGTTGAGCGAGCGGCCAACCGCACACAGGCCATTATCAACCATGCCGAGCAGGAGCTGTTTGTCTCATTTACCTTCGAGCTGGAAAATGCCAACGGGACTAGGCGGTATACGGTGGAGCGGAGCTTGAAAAAAGTGGACGAGTGGCGGGCGCGCAGCGCTGTTTGCCGACTGATCGAACATCAAGCGGAGCCGATCGTCCTCGCTGACAAACTGTCCGATGTCGATCGAGAAATTGAACGGTTGCTTGGGTTGACGATGGATGATTTTACGCGGGCGGTCGTTTTGCCGCAAGGGAAGTTCGCCGAATTTTTGTCGCTCAAAGGAGTGGAGCGGCGGCAAATGCTGCAGCGTTTGTTTCACCTTGAGCGGTATGGCGATCGGTTGAACCAAAAGTTGAAGACGCGGCTTGCGGCTGCCGAACAAGAGCGGGAAAAGATCGAGGCGGAACAGGCGGGGCTTGGCGACGCCTCCAAGGCGGCGCTTGAACAGGCGGAAGCAAAAGAGCGCGAGCTGGTGGCGCTGTTTGCCAAGCGGAAAAAAGAGCTGGCCCAGGTGGAAGCGGAGGTTGAACGAACAAGACTTTTATGGGCGTGGCAACAGGAAAAAGAAGCGGTGGAACGGGAGCTCTCCGAATGGAAACGGCGCGAGGCCGGGATTCGCGAGTTGGAAGAGAAAAAAGAGCGCGCCGAACAAGCGGAGCGCATTTGGCCGTATTGGGAACAGTGCGAACAGGCGGAGCGACTGCGGGCCGAGGCATTTCGCCGCGATCAAGAGTTGGCGCGGCGCCTTGAAGAAGCCCGCACCCATTATGAGGATGCGGCGCGCGCCTATGAACAGGCGCGGCAGGAAAAAGCGCAGCGCGAGCCGCAGCTGTTGGCGGAGACGGAGCGGCTTCGGCAGGCTGAGGAGCTCGAACGGCAAATGGAAGCGCTCAAGCGCGAATGGGCGAGCTTGCGCGAGAAACGGGAGCGCCTGCTCGCTGAGGAGAAAGCGGCGGCACGCCGGTTCGAAGAAGCGTCCGCATGGTATGAGCGGGGCTTAACGCGGCAACAGGAGCTGAAGGAAGAGGCAAAGCGACTGGCGGCAGCGCTGGCCGACAAAGACGAGGTCGAGCGGGCGCACGCCGAGAAGCAGCCAATCGAGCAAGCCGCCGCGGCCATTGCCCGCCTCGACGCCCAGCTTCGGCAAAAAGAATCCGCTTGGCGTCAAGCGGAGGAGGAAAAAGCGAAGAAAGAACAGCGAGCTAGAGCGGCGGAAATGAAGCTTCGCGAGCTGTTCCGTTTCGTGGAGAACACATACCGCTCCGTCTGTTGGCGGCAACAAGAGATAGAAAAGCGGGCGCATAGGTTGCAGCAAGCGATCGAGATGGAGCGAAAGCAGGCGGAGGAGGCGCGGACGGCGGAGTTGGCCGCCTTGCTTGCCGACGGCCTCCGTCCGGGCGAACCGTGTCCTGTGTGCGGGTCGTGCGAGCACCCGCGTCCGGCTGTGATGCCTCATCGAAAACCAACCCGGTTGCCAGATCTCGAGGAGGAATGGCGGCAGTGCGAGCAAAAACGACAGACGCTGCTGTCGCTGAGGGCGCAGTTGGAACAACTCGCTGAGCTTGCAGCTAGCCAAGGGGCGCCGCCGGCCTTGACGGAAAGCGCCCCTGCGGATGAGGTCGCAGATCTTTCCGTCGAGGTGCGAGCGCTTGAACAAGATGTGATCGCCGGCAAAGAATCCGTTTACCAAGCGCTCTCGAAATGGCATGAAGCCGAGGCAGCGCGGCGCGAAGCGGAAAACGCGTGCCGGTGGTTGGCCGCCGATCTCGAGGCGCTGCAAGCCGAGAAACGGCGGCTCGAAGACGAATACGAGCGGCTGATCGGGCAGTGGCGGCGCGCCTATCCGTCGTTTTCATTAGAGGAAATCGATGACGTCTACGAACGCTTGCGCGAGCAGGAGAAACAATGGCGTGAGGTGCAAAAGCGATTGGACGATAGCGTGCCGTTTTTGGAAGAAAAGCAGCGGGAAAAAGAGACGGCGGCACAAGAGCAGCGGCGGCTCGAAACGGAGCGGGTGCGCCTTGAGTCGCTGCTTGACGCCAAGCAGCAGCTGTGGGACGAATACGAGCAACAGTGGAAAGAAAAGACCGGTTCGAATCCAGCCCACATGCAGTTGCAAGCGGTGGAAGGGGAATGGCAGCGGTTAAAGAGCAAAGAACAGCAAGCTTATGAGGCTTGGCAGCATGCCCAGCGCCAATATCAAACATTCGAAAGCGAGAGAAACGCCGCCAAGCATGCGGCGGAAGAGGGAGCGAAGCGGGTGGAAGAAGCGCTTGCCCGTTGGCGGCAGGCGCTGGCCGATACCGTTTTCACCGATCCGGAAGAAGTGAAGGCGGCCAGGGTGCCGGCGGAGCAACGCCGGGAATGGGAAGAAGCGATTCGCCGCTATTGGCGGCAAATGGAACAGGCTCAACATCGCCTTGCCCAGCTGGAGGCGGCGATTGGCGGGGTGGAAGTGAGCGCGGAACAATGGGAAATGATGCAGCTCATCTATGCCGAGCTGAAAGCGCAAATGGAAACGTTGACCGAACAGCTCGGCGCCATCCGGGGAAAGGTGACAGAGCTAAGGAGCAAGCATGCCCGGTTTGTCGAGCTTGAGGCGAAACGAGCGGAACTTGACCGGCAAATCGCCAAATATCAGCAACTGCAATCGTTGTTGCGCGGCAATAGCTTTGTCGAATTCATGGCGGAGGAACAGCTGGAGCAAGTGACCATCATGGCCGCCGAGCGGTTGCAGCGGCTGACGCAGCACCGCTACTCACTGGAACTTGATTCACAAGGCGGATTTCTCATTCGCGATGATGCCAACGGCGGGGTCAAACGGCCGGTGACGACGCTCTCAGGCGGAGAGACGTTTTTGACCTCGCTGTCGCTGGCCTTGGCGCTATCGGCGCAAATTCAGCTGCGCGGCGAATACCCGCTTCGCTTCTTTTTCTTGGACGAAGGGTTTGGAACGCTCGATCCGGAACGGCTTGAGACTGTAATCTCCGCCTTGGAAAAGCTGCATACCGAGCGGTTGGCTGTCGGCGTCATCAGCCATGTTCCGGAAATCCGCCACCGTCTGCCGCGCAAGCTAATTGTCGAGCCAGCCGAACCATCCGGCCGCGGCACGCGCGTATGTTTGGAAGTGATGTAATGGTTGCGGCAGCCAATACCGCCTCGTTGGCCGGCACCGTTCATGGCTGGACGTTACAAATGGAAAGGGGGCCTAGCGAGCCCCTCTTTAGTTGTTGGCCGCGACCGCTTGATCGACCACGTCCGGGTCAAAGGCGTTCGTAAAGCTAATGGCGTTGTTCGTTATCACAAAGTCGCCGGTGTTGAATCCTCCGGATCCTGCTTGCGTTTTGGTGGCGACTTTCGGTGCGATATACAGGCAGTCGCCCACTTGGACAACAGCGCCGCTACCGACGCTGTTAATTTTAATCGGACCGACGAATGAAGGCATGTTCAAACCTCCTCAGCCAAGGCATAGCGACGTCGAAAAGGAACCAGTTCCCGCTGTTGGCGCCTAGTGCCGGAGCGTGCGGCTGGCGGTTCGTTCCGGGCTCGTTCGTTTACGCCCCTAGCTCCGGAGCGGCGAGCTCGCGTATATGTTTTATTCTTGCTTCCGCCTCAACCGTTGAAGTAGAGCCAATCTGGACGACGGCGGATGAAGAAATCGCCAATATGCGTACATCACGGACAGAAAGAACCGGGGATTCGTGGATCGTTTGGCGGACAGTGATCGGCGGCGGTGAAAGCCAGCGCGGGATCGGTTTAGCGAAAATCGGGAATGCTTGTTCTCCTTCCGCTCCGAAAAACAACTCATATTGACGCTGAACGGCCAAGGCGCGTGTACGGGCGGAAATCCGCTCGGAGTCGCCGATTTGCAGTACCGAACTGATGATGAGGGTTTCTGCGTGAAACGTTTGCACCACCGACGTCCGTTTCACGATTGTTCCCCTCGAGCCGGCACGAGCGGAACGAACGGGCCGATAATGAGCGACTCCGGCGGCGTGTCAAACGCCGAAGCCAAGTGAATCGTATCAGCATCGCCGATTAAAAACAGCGAGGCGCTCGTAACAGCCACGAGGCGGATTGCGCCGACGTGTACATCGCGGTTGATGACCGTATAGTTCATGTCTGTTCTCCTCCTGAAGGCAAATGTTTCAAAAACATATCGAGCGACTGTTCAATATCGGCTTTGACTTTCTGAAAAATTTCGTTTTCAGTTGCCTCATCGCGGTCGGCGGTCGGGATATAGCCGCTGGTGGCTTTTTCCTGCAAATAAAAACGAATGCGCTCTTCCGTTTGCCGACCGATGTCTTGCAAAATAAATTGGCGGTACGGATCATCGAGGCGGCGGCCGTATCGCTGCTCAAGCCGCTTTAGCGTTTCCGGCGCTTCTTTGCCTAGGTACGCCGCCACCCTCTCCTGAATCGCTCGCATCAGCACGGGTTCCGGTTTGGGAACGACGGTTTTAACCGGCTCTACAGCCAAGTCCTCAATCGTCCCGCCGGCCCCGGGCGGTGCGATGCCGATGTTCAGCGTGCCTTCCAGCGTTTCGACTTTGAGCTGATCAAATTTATATTCGATTCGTTCGATCGAAGTGCGCGGCTGGGCTTCGATTTCTTGAAGCCGGGCTTCAAGGGTGCGAAGCCGGCGTTCCAACGCGCGCATCTTGTTCGTCTGCCATACTAAATAGCGGTGCAGCTGGGCGAAATAGTCATAGACACTCATCGGACGCCATCATCCTCTCCAAGTCCCCTCTTACTTCAATATATGGACGGCCTTTTGCCATCATCACTGTTTGTGTTGAATTTAGCGGGTGGCGGAATGGAGAGGAACGAGCGGAGCGGACGGCTGCACCGCTGTTCCTAGCGGCACGATGGCCTGCGGCGCCGGCTCGGAGAAGCCTCCCGTGTTGGCGAGCGTCGACAGCGCTTGGATGCTTCCGGCGCTGCCGATCTGCAAAACCGATGAATTGGTCACTGAGCCGATCCGCAGCTGGTGGATGCAAATGCTTTGACTGATGTAAAAACGCATCCCCTCTTCCTCCTTATACGTTTCCGACGACGTTTTCGTCAGCGACATCTGCGTCGTTCGTGTTCGTGTTGCTGTAATAGTTGTAAACGTGGAGCCCGTCGCCCGTATTGAACGAACCGGCACCGGCAAACGTTTTGGTCACGCTTTGCGGAGAAATGGCAAACACATCGCCGATATGGAACACGCCGCTGCTTCCAATGCTGTTCAGTTTCACGATCCCGACAAAAGCCGGCATGGGGGCATGCTCCTTTCACAGCGTCCTTATCCATAATGTATGGGCGCGCACCGAAAAACGTTCCCCTCAATTGTTTGCCGCATTGTTCGAGTCGGAGACGTCCGGATCGCCGGTATTGGTGAAACTAATAAATGTATTCGTCTGCATAAAATCTCCGTTGTTGCTTCCACCTGAACCTGTGTGGGCTTTCGCTGTGCTCTTGGGGGCAATTTGCAATACGTCCCCGAAGTTGACCGTTCCATCTCCGCTCACATGGGTAATTTTAATCGGTCCGCTGATAAATGAGGGCATAGCACTTTCCTCCTTCCGATGGCATCGCTATCGTATTGTATGTAAAGAAGGGAAATTCGGTTCAGCGCCGGGCAGGTGTCCGACGAGCCGGTATCATTGCGGCATATAATAAAAAAAGGGAAGGGACAGAAAGGAAGGGAAAGGCGATGCCAGCGATCGTCATCGGCGGGATTAAAGTGACCAACGTCAGCGGCAACGGTACCGTAAACATGGGAGATGTGCTGCAAATCGCTCCGAAAAGTACCGCGAAAACCAACTCCGGTGCTGGCGGCGGCAATACGGGTGACTTTTTGCAAACAAACACGTTTTGCAGTGTCACGAATACGGTAGATCCCGATGTGTTTGATGCTGGGGTGAAAGGAAATAACTAGACGGTTGCAACGATTGGTGACGGTTGGCTGTATACAGGGGATATGGCGACAGTCGATGAATACGGGCATATTGATATCGTCGACCGGAAAAAGGATATGATTATTAGCGAAGGAGAAAACATTTCCTCGATTGAAGTCG
This sequence comes from Geobacillus sp. B4113_201601, assembly GCF_001587475.1. NCBI lineage: Bacteria > Bacillati > Bacillota > Bacilli > Caryophanales > Anoxybacillaceae > Geobacillus > Geobacillus sp. B4113_201601. The sequence goes on along the minus strand of NZ_LQYX01000035.1, from coordinate 91,801 downwards.
AAGGGGCGCTTTATGAGCATCCGGCCGTGCTTGAAGCGGCCGTCATCGCCGTGCCGCATGAAAAATGGGGGGAAACGCCGCATGCGTTCGTCGTCGTTCGACCCGGGCATACGGTGAGCGAAGAAGAGTTGATCGCCTTTTCGCGGGAAAAGTTGGCCCATTTTAAAGCGATCACAGGTGTAACGTTTGTGGATGAGCTGCCGAAGACCGCGTCTGGAAAAATTCAAAAAGTGCATTTGCACCGTCAATATTGGGATTCAATAGGAAAAACAGGGCGTTATGTCAACTGATGGCGTGACGTGCGTGGGCTGCTCTAACAACAGAGATCGAAGGCTGGCGAAATACGGTTGTTTCTTTTAAGCAATGGGGGGGAGCGTGTGGAAGACGATGGGCTTTTCGATTTGAGAAACGAGGACGATAAGCGGCCTGCTTCCTAAATCACCCACCTTAGAGAAAACGGCAGAAGATCATGATAGGTGACGGAGGGTTTGGCGGTGCAAGGGTGCCGACTGTTCCGTAATGGGGCGAAACGTTTGGCGATCACATGAGATTGCCCACTCAGTAAGCCGCCTCCTTCGGCATAGCGAAAAGATAGAAAGAAGGGATTTGGTGACACCTTTATCGGCAGAACGGATCGCGGCGGCTGACATCTTGCGCGGCTTTGCCTTGTTTGGCATCTTGCTTGTCAACATGCGCTATTTCTCGTCGCCGGCGTTATATGTGGAAGACGTCGGCGACGGCGCCCTCAACCGCGCGGTTGCCGCAGCGATTGATCTTTTGTTTGAAGCGAGCACCTACCCGCTGTTTGCCTTTTTATTCGGATTCGGCACGGTCGTCCTTTACCACCGATTGCGCGAGCGCGGGAAGCGGCCGCTTCCGATTTTGCTGCGCCGCTTCCTTCTTTTGTTGGCGTTCGGCGCCATTCATGCGTTCGGCCTATGGTTTGGCGACATTTTACTTCCGTACGCGCTTGTTGGGCTGATATTGCTGTTGTTCATGAACGTCCCCTCACGCTGGTGGCGGACGACAGCGTTCGTTAGTTTTTTCCTTTTTCATGGCTTCATGACCTTGTTGCTGGCCATAAGTATGGTGGTCGGTTGGATGGGAGCAGCCAATGACCGCGAGGTGGAGGCGTCCGTTGCTCTTCGCCATTACCAAAGCGGAACGTTTCGCGATGTGTTTTGGCAACGATGGCACGATTGGTTGTATCTCAATAGCGATGGCGGGCTTCTATTTACGCTTTTGGCGGTATGGCCGTTTTGCCTTCTCGGCGCCTATGCCGCCAAAGAGCGCTGGCTTGAGGCCGGACGCTATCCGGCCTCGACGTTGCGCCGCTTCATGGTCGTGTCGCTATGCCTCGGTCTGACGTTAAAAACGATTCCGTATTGGGCTGGGGCCAGCGCGTTGACGATGTATATCCAAGACAACGTTGGCGGCACGGTTTTAGCGGGGTTCTACGCCGCGGCCGCCGTGTTGGTTGGCGGGAAAGCCCATCGACGGCCGGCGTGGCGCTGGCTGCAAGACGCGGGAAGAATGTCGCTCACCCATTATCTTCTTCAGTCGCTCATCTGCACATCGTTGTTTTACAGCTACGGGCTTGGGTGGTATGGAAGGGTGGAGGAATGGCAAGGAGCGCTGCTGGCCGTTGGATTGTATGCACTGCAAGTGTGGGTGAGTCGCCCTTGGTTTCAGTCGTTTTATTTTGGACCCGCCGAATGGGTTTGGCGATGGGCGACGTACGGAAAACGGCCGCCGTTTCGCCGCCGACCGAGCCAATAAAAAAACCCGCCGTTATTGAATGGGCGGACAAGATTGCTTCGACTCACCGGTCTGGCGCAAATATTCATTGATCAACTGATCGAGTTGTTGGCTGCATTCGATCGTTTCCTTTGCCGTTAGTCCGTAGGTGAGCGCGAGCTCGATCATCTGTTGCCGCTTTTCTTCAATGAGCAGGAGAACCATTTCCTTCACCATCAATTCGTTGGAATGTCGGTTAAGGCATGCCGTCGTAGACAAAAAACGTCCAGCGCGCACCGAAAAAGGTTGATGAAAAATCGCTGTTTGCCTTGATCGATGCTGGAACGCGAACATAGAGGCTGAGGCACAAGTTTTTTCACTTGAGAACCGATTCGGAGAGGCGGTTGCGCCAGTCAATCATCAGCCTCCTAAAGTTGCGGACGACGAGAGGGGAAGTTAAACATTATTATACATAGAACGACGAAAAAAGAAAGAGATTCGAGAAAATAAGTGATAAATTTCCTAATTTAGACAAAATTCTACAAAAGACAGGAGTTTTGGCTTCGATGGCGAATAGGAGAACGTGGAAGCTTTGCCACAGGCAGAAACGGTCGAGGGCGCTGACCCGCGTTTTTGCTACGGCAACGGAAGACGGATATGGAAAGGAAGAAGGATATGAAGCTTGTCACAGCGGTTGTCAACGGAGAATCGTTTGTTGGAGCCGTACCGGAAGGGGAAACGACGGTGATTCATTTGCGCGGTGCGGAGCGGGCCATGAGCGGAACGGAGACGATACCGGCTTCGATGTTGGCTGCGATCGCGCAAGGAGAGCGATTTTTGGCGCGGGCGCAAGAGGTCGTTGATTGGGCGCTTCGCCAGCCGAAGCCCGACTACGTCTTTCACCTTGCTGCCGTTCGTTTGTTGGCCCCGATTCCACGGCCGGCCAAAAACATTTTTTGCATTGGGAAAAACTACGCTGATCACGCCCTTGAGCTCGGCGGCTCCGCGATTCCCGAACATTTGATTGTGTTTACGAAACCGCCGACGACGGTGATTGGCCATGGTGAAACGATTTTGCGCCATGCCGATGTCACGGATGAAGTTGATTACGAGGGGGAGCTGGCGGTGGTCATTGGCAAACGGGGGCGGGCGATCGGCCGCGAGGAAGCGCTCGATTACGTATTTGGGTACACGATCATCAATGATGTGACCGCCAGAGATTTGCAAGAGCGGCACCAACAGTATTTCCTCGGAAAAAGTTTGGATACGTTTTGTCCGATGGGGCCGTGGATTGTGCCTAAATCGCTGCTGCCACACGCGAACGACTTGCGGATTGAAACGCGGGTCAACGGCGAAGTGCGCCAGCAGGCGAGCACTACGCAACTCATTTTTTCGCTGGAAGCGATTATTGAGACGATTTCCAAAGGCATCACCCTTGAACCGGGCGACGTGATCGCCACAGGCACGCCGGCGGGAGTCGGAAAAGGGATGAATCCGCCGCGGTTTTTGCAACCGGGCGATGTCGTTGAGGTCACGGTCGAAGGAATCGGCACGCTGCGCAACCAAGTGGGCGAGTAACTTGCGCGTAGGCAGTCGACGGCGACCAAGCACCGGCTGTGCTGCTGCCACGGCTGCAAAAAGCCGCCCCTTTCCAGTCGCCGCTCGTGGTTCGGCAAGCGGGAAACGACGCGTTTGGCTGTCATCGTGTTTGTCAATGATCCGCCGCCCATGCTATGATGGGGATGAACATGGAAACGCTGGAGGGATGGACATTGACGCATGCTCATATTACGAGCTGGCTGATCACGATCGTGCTGTTTCTCATCGCCGTATCGATGGCGCGGCGGGGAGCAGGCAAGGCGAAGGTTGTGCAAATGGTGTTGCGGCTGTTTTACCTCATTACGCTGGCGACAGGGTTGATGCTGTTGCATGGCATCACGACGATTTCACCGCTTTATTGGTTGAAGGCGCTCGCCGGACTGTGGGTGATTGGGGCGATGGAAATGGTATTAGCGGCAGAAAAAAAAGGAAAACGCACGGTGGCAGGATGGACGCAATGGATCGTTGCGCTCGTGGTCACGCTGTTTTTAGGGTTGATGCTGCCGCTCGGTTTTGACTTGTTTTAGGCGCAACAAGGGGGTATCCCAAAAGGCCGGGACACCCTCTCTCATCGCCAGAGATCAACACCGGCTCTTTCTCTGCCACACGATATGTTGCGTTTTTCTTGAAGGGAGATCGTCTTTTCGGTCAGCCGCTTTTTCGCCGCGCCGGAATCAACCGGCGGCTTCTGTTCGCGGCGAGAAAGCCCGCTCCTGTCCGCCGGCGATCGCCAAACGATCCGCCGGCTGCAGCTTGGCTGCCCATGACGATGAGGGGGAAGCGGCCTTTCCACGCTGGAAAAGGGAAAGGGAACGCTGCTTTTTATTTTCCTAATTTTCTGTGAAAACCTTGTTGGCAAGCGTCCCTTTTCATCCTCGGGTGGAGGACAGGTCGCGCTCTCCATGGAACTTTCCGTGGACATACTGAACTGACGCGAGATTTTCCTCCCACGGATGGAGAGCAAAACGTCTCCCATGGAACTTTCCGTGAACATGCCGAGCTGACGCGGATTTTCCTCCCCCGGGTGGAGGGCAAAACGTTGACCATGGATCTTTTCTGTCCGAATGACTGTGGCGAAAAACGGCGGTTCGATCAAGCGGTGTCTGTTCGAAGCGACCCGGCTGACTGCTCTGCCCGGCGCTTGCGAGTCGACCGTTTCGGAGAAATGGACGAGGGGGGCGGTTTTCCATAATGAACGGTTGGGATGGTGGCCTTCTGGCGGTTGCTTGGTTGAGAAGCGTGGGGCATGAGAGGTGGGGCTGCTTGCTCGCCTGATTGTTCGATCGGCTCCACTCGAGCTTTTCCGGATGTCCAATGAAAGGGGGGCGGATCGTTGATGCGGTTTTTTGGCTGCCGCCGTGTAGAGGAGCTGCACGATTGGCTTAGGGAGCATCGCTTTTTAGCGGACGAGCCTCCGTTTGTACAAGTTGCTGGCCATGATGAAACGGACGTGCGCCGCGCGATCGAGGCGCTCGCTCACCATTGGCCGCAATCCGAAGTGATCGGGATGACTAGCCCGCTGGCTATGGCGGGAGACGCTTCACTCATGATCGGTGCCGCTTCACTGACCGTTTCCAGCGTTTCCATGCTGGAGCTGCCGGCGAGTGAATTCGCCCGTCCCACAGAGCTGGCAGCGTTGGTGGCCGAGGCGATCCTTCGTGACGATACCGCTTGGCTGCTGCTGCTGACCGATCGCCGCGCGGATTTGCCTTCTTTGCTTCGCCATGTGCCACTGGTGAATGAGCGGATGGTCATCGTTGGGTGCGCGCTGCCGGAACATAGCGTGCTAGTTTCGCGTGACGGCCGGTTGGAGGGCGGGGGAGTCGCCGTTTCGTTCAGTGGCCCGGCGCTTCGCAGCCACTGCTTTGCGCCGGTTTTGTGGGAGCCGGTCGGGCTGGCGTTCACCGTGACGAAAAGCCGCGGCCAGCGGCTTGTGGAGCTGGAGGGACAAAAGGCGTCGCTTTATTTGGAACGTTACTTGGGAAAAGAGTTCATTGACCGTTTGCCGCTGTCGGGAGTGGAGTTCCCGTTTCTAGTGGAACGGAATGGGCAGGATGTTTGCCTGCCGATTGTGGCGGTTGATCAAGACGGGGCGGTTGTCGTGCGCGGCCGCGTCCGTGAAGGGGAAAAAGTGCGTTTTTCTTATGTGCATGCCCCGTCGCTGTACTGGAGTGGGCGCGATTTGGCTGGACAAGCTGCCAAGCAGCCAACCGGCGGAATGTGGCTGTATCATAGCGCGGCGCTGGGCGGGTATACGCGTTCCTTGTTTGACGGCATGGCGGCGGCTCTGCAGCCAGCGGCATTATTCCCCGCGGTGGAAGTGATCGTTAAAGACGCTTATGCTCCGGTGCGACCGGCCGTGTTTGCTGCGGTTTCGCTGTCGGAAACATCGGCAGTGGCAGACAGTGGGCTGCCAGCGCCGTTGCCGACGCCGCCTGATGGGGTGATGGCCTTGGCCCAGTTGATGGCCACCGCATCGCGTGATATGGAGCGCCTCCATGCCCGCCTGCAAATGTCGGAGCAACGGTATAAGTCGTTGTTTGAACATAATACAGATATTGTCTATTCGACCGATTTGCATGGGTATTTTACGAGCGTCAATCCAGCCTTTGAGCGCGTGCTGGGCTACCGGAAAGAGGAGATTTTGCATACGAACTCGCTGAAGTATATTCAACCGAGCGACATCCCGCGCGTCATCCGTTATTTTTATCGGGCGCTGCGCGGGATGGTGCAAACGTATCAGCTGGAAATCCCAACGAAAGCAGGGGAGCGCCTTCTTTTTCAAATCAAAAACATCCCGATCATCATCGATGGAAAAAAAGTCGGCATTTATGGGATCGGGCACAATATTACGGAGCAAAAAAAGGCGGAAGAAAAAATCGCCTATTTGGCGTATTACGATCCCGATACGAATTTGCCGAATCGGACGAAGTGGGAAGAGCTGCTGGCTGAGCAGCTTGAGAAAGCGAGGCGGAAGCAACGAAAAACAGCCGTTGCGTTGATCGACTTGGATCGGTTTAAATGGATCAACGACAGCATCGGCCATTACGCCGGTGATGGCGTTTTGCGCCAGCTTGTCGAGCGCATTCAACGCGTCTTGCCCGTCGGCGCCGCGCTTGGCCGGTTTCACGGCGACAAGTTTTGCTTGTTTTTTCCGCTCAAAACGGAAGAAGGGGCGATGGAAACGGCGCTCCGCGTTGTGCGGGAAGTCGCGAAGCCGACCGTGTATGGCGAAAAAGAATTTTTTATTACCGCGAGCATTGGGCTCGCTGTTTTTCCTGACGATGGAGCGGATGAGCAGGCGCTGTTGCGCCACGCGGACATCGCAGTCAATCGGGCCAAAAAGGTCGGCGGCAACCGGGTCGAGCGGTACAGTGCCCAAATGAATGAGGAGGCGCTGCATCGGCTCGAAATGGACAGCCATTTGCGCAAGGCGGTGGAAGAAAATGAACTGTTTCTTTGTTATCAGCCGATCGTGGACATACATACAGGGGCGGTGAAGGCGACGGAGGCGCTCGTTCGCTGGCGTCATCCGAAACTCGGTCTCGTGCGTCCGGATGAGTTTATCCCGCTGGCCGAGGAAACCGGGGTCATTCATGAAATCGGCCGCTGGGTGTTGCGGACGGCGTGCCTGCAAACGAAACGATGGCAGAAGATGACAGGCAACGATGATCTAGCGGTGTTTGTCAATGTCTCCGCCGTCCAGTTTCAGCACGAACGGTTTGTCGGCGATGTGAAACAGGCGCTCAGACAGTCGCAGCTGCCGCCGTCTTGCCTGCATCTTGAACTGACCGAACATTCGATGTTGCGCCATCTCCCCAGCACGCTGCGAACTATGGATGAACTGAGGCGGCTAGGGGTTGGGATCGCTGTCGACGATTTTGGCAGCGGATATTCGTCGTTTCATTATTTAAAACAGCTGCCGGCCACCATTTTGAAAATCGACCGGGCGTTTATTGAGCACTTGCATACGAACGCGTCGGATGAGGCGATTGTCAAAGCGATGATCACGATGGGACGAGGGCTCGGGCTCGAGACGATCGCGGAAGGGGTGGAAACGGTCGAACAGCTCGATCGGCTCCGCGATTTGCAATGCACGTATGCGCAAGGGTACGCGCTATGCCCGCCGCTGATGGCGGAAGAGGCGACTCCGTATGTGGCCGGAGTTCGGAAATAAATCGTCTAGCGGTCATGCTGCCGCCCAAACGGCCGAAGCCCGCTCATCGGGCAAAGCGGCGCAACGGAAGGTTTCGCACGCTCCCAAGGCGGGCTGCCGGTCAGCCCATCTGGGCGCAAATGGCCCGCTTTCCGCTGTTGAAGGTGATTTCAAAGCGGTCGCTCGCCCGTTTTCCGCGCTCATAATAATGGTGGACGCTGCCGATTTGCTCGCTGTTATCATAAATGATAAAGTTCACACCGATAGGGAGGGCGAACAGCAAGCCATTATAGCAATACAAACAATCGTAAAGAGAAAAACCTAGGCCGTTCAGCCAATGAACGAACTGGAAAAAGGATGGGTCAGATAGAGAAAGAAGCCACTGTTGATACGCATAGGTCAATGGCTTGCGAAAACGGAGGCGATCGCCATGGCGAACAGGAAAAACGCCAAGATCGGTGGCGACGGCGCCGTTTTCCTGCCATTGACCGGATAACCAATGCCCGCCGCGGAACAGTTCGATCCCTTGTTCCGCGACTTCCTCCACTAAAGACGCTTCGTCGGATTCGTCATCAAAAAAGATCCATTCGTCATTGACCAACTCGGCAGTTCCATGCACATAAGCCCGCGGTTGTTCAGCAATCGATTGCAGTCGTTCTTGGATCGTCACGGCGTTTCCTCCTCCTTGTGTTCGTTTTTTCCATTTTTTTGTTTGTTTATTCGTGCGGTGGCCATGATTGGACAATTCAACGAACGAAAAGACGCTGCATAAAATGAAACCATGCCGATGGAAAATGGGCGGTCGTGTCGTCAAAACGGGCGATCGCTGACCAATGCCGTGAAAAACGAGACGGGAAAGGAAATGGAGAAGGCGGGGAACGCCTGTTTGCCATTTTCGATCAGGAAAGGATTGATTCATATGTGTGGCATCACTGGCTGGGTCCATTTCGGCCGCGATTTGCGCCGCGAGCAGGCGGTCATTGCTCACATGACCGAGACGCTGGCTCAGCGCGGACCGGACGATACCAACATTTGGTTGGATGTTCATGTCGCCTTTGGCCACAAGCGGCTCGTCGTCGTAGATCCGGCGGGCGGCAAGCAGCCGATGGCCCGGCACCAACGTGGGCACCGGTATACGATCGTCTATAACGGCGAGCTGTATAATACAGAAGAGATTCGCAGGGAACTGCTGGGCAAAGGCTATACGTTTGAAGGCCATTCCGATACCGAAGTGCTGCTTGCTGCCTATATGGAATGGAAAGAGCAATGCGTCGACTGGCTCAACGGCATTTTTGCCTTCGCCGTTTGGGATGAGGAGCGCGAGCAGCTGTTTATGGCGCGCGATCGACTCGGCGTCAAGCCGCTGTTTTATCGCCAAGCAGACGGGGGGCTGCTGTTTGGATCGGAAATCAAGGCGATTTTGGCCCATCCGGAAGTAAAAGCGGAAATCAACGGCGAAGGGCTGGCGGAAGTATTCGGTCTCGGGCCGTCGCGGACGCCGGGGCACGGGGTGTTTTGCGGCATTCAAGAACTGCGTCCGGCGCACGCGCTCACGTTCTCTCGCTCCGGGCTTCGCCGTTGGCGGTATTGGAACGTCGAAAGCGACATCCACCGCGATTCGTTTGCCGAAACGGTGGAGAAACTTCGTTTTTTATTGACCGATGCGGTCAAGCGCCAATTGGTTTCCGATGTGCCGGTATGCACGTTTTTATCAGGCGGTGTCGACTCGAGCGCCATTACGGCCATCGCGGCGACGGCGTTTGCTGCCGATGGCCGGGGGCCGCTGCATACGTACTCGATTGATTACGAAGGAAACGATCGCTATTTCCAAGCAAACGATTTTCAGCCCAATACGGATGCGCCGTTTATTGAACAAGTATCAAGCCAATTTCAAACGATTCATCATCGTTGTGTGATCACTCAAGACGAACTGTTCAGCCATTTGCGGGATGCCGTCATCGTCCGCGATGTTCCCGGCATGGCGGATATTGATTCGTCGCTTCTTTGGTTTTGCAAGCAAATTCGTGAGCAATTTGTCGTCAGTTTGTCTGGGGAATGTGCCGATGAAATTTTCGGCGGCTATCCGTGGTTTCACCGCCCGGATGATTTAGCGCGCAAAGGATTCCCGTGGATGCGATCGATTGAGGCGCGCATCGGCCTGTTAAAAGAGGAATGGCGGCAAAAGCTTCGGCTCGACGATTACGTGCAAATGCGCTATGAAGAAACGATGGCCGAGGTGCCGCGCCTTGAGGGGGAGAGCGCTGAAGACGCCAAACGGCGCGAGTGGTTTTACTTAAATATGATTTGGTTTATGACGACGCTTCTTGACCGAAAAGATCGAATGAGCATGGGAGCGAGCCTTGAGGTGCGCGTGCCGTTTGCCGATCATCGGCTCGTTGAATATGTCTGGAACATCCCGTGGGAGATGAAAATGTATGGCGGCCGCGAAAAGGGCATTTTGCGCAAGGCGCTCGAAGGGCTGTTGCCCACGGAGGTGCTCTACCGGAAGAAAAGCCCGTATCCGAAAACGCATCATCCCTACTATACGAAACTCGTCAAACAATGGCTGGAGCAGCTGCTCCGCGATCGCTCTTCCATTTTGCATGAGCTGTTCGACCGAGAAAAATTGACTGCGCTCATTGAATCGGAAGGGAAATCGTTCCAAGTGCCATGGTTCGGCCAGCTGATGACCGGCCCGCAGCTGCTCGCTTACCTTGGCCAAGTGCATGTTTGGTTTGAACATTACGGCATTGTGATTACAGAATGACTGTTGCTTGTTAGGTTAGACGAGAGCTTGCGGACCGAAAAATATCATCAGCATTAAAGAATAGCGGCTGCGCGTGCAAGGAGGGCGTCAGACTCGGCGCCCTTTGATTTTTTCACTATGGCAATCGTTTCGTTTTCTTTATCTCGGGGGAATCTTCTCGGTAAAACGGCTACTTCTCCACGGCATAGAGCGCAAACCCATACGCCGGCAACGAGACGGAAAGGCCATCCGCTTCGGCCGCCCACCGTTCGCCGGTGAGCAGGTTGACCAACCGTTTCTTTTTGGCGTTGAACGGGAGTGGAATGTCGGCTGCCTGGTTGCTGCGGTTGATGATAATGACAACGGTTTCGTCCCCGTCTGTTTTTTCATAAACCAATTGATTTGTTTGCTCATCGGCATGCAAAACGGCGATATGGCCCCGACGCAAAGCCCGGTATTGGCGGCGGAGCGCAATCAGCTGTTTGACGTGCTCATACAGGCCGCGATGCTGCTTGTCATCGTCCCAGATCATGCATTTTCGGCACCCGGGATCATTTCCGCCCGTCATGCCGATTTCATCTCCGTAATAAATGCACGGTGAGCCGGTGAATGTCAGCTGGAACAGAAACAACAGCTTTGCCTTGCGGACATCCTCGCCGCAAACGGTGAGGATTCTCGGTGTATCATGGCTGCCAAGCAAGTTGAAAGCCGCCTCATTGACGGTGGCCGGATACGAATGAAGCACGCGCATCAATCGCTCGGCGAACTCACGGGCGTTTATCTCTTCTTTGGCGAAAAAGCGAAGCGCCGCGTCTGCAACGGGATAATTCATCACGGCGTCAAACTGGTCGCCGCGCAGCCACGGCATCGCATCATGCCAAATTTCTCCGAGGATGTATACGTCCGGTTTTTGAGCTTTCACCGCGCGGCGAAATTCACGCCAAAACTCGTGGTCGATCTCATTGGCAACATCCAACCGCCAGCCATCAATATCGCATTCGCGAATCCAATATGTCGCGACATCAAGCAAGTAGCGTCTCACGTCCGGATGGGCGGTGTTGAGCTTCGGCATTTGCGGGACGAACGCGAACGTGTCGTAATTCGGCCGCGGCTCGCTTTGCAGCGGAAAGTCGCGAATGTGAAACCAATCTTTATACGGCGACGATTCCCCGTTTTTCAGCACATCTTGAAACGGCGCGAACTCGTAGCCGCAATGGTTGAATACGGCGTCAAGCATGACGCGGATGCCTTTTTCATGGCAACGTTGGACAAGCGTCTTCAACGTTTCTTTATCCCCAAAGTGGGGATCGATTTCCAAATAGTCAGCGGTATCATATTTATGGTTAGATGGTGCGCGAAAAATCGGCGTCAAGTAAATGCCGCTGATGCCAAGGTCAACTAGGTAATCGAGATGGTCGATGATTCCTTGCAAGTCGCCGCCAAAAAAGCTGGTCGGCGTCGGATCTTCACTTCCCCACGGCCGTACTCCCTCGGGGTTGATGGCCGGGTTGCCGTTGGCGAATCGATCTGGAAAAATTTGATACCAGACGGTGTCTTTCACCCACTCGGGGGCATGGAACAAATCGACCTCATGGAGAAACGGAAAACAAAAGTAGTAAGCGGTGTCATCGGCAGGCGGCGTCAGATAAACCCCTTTTTCCGTATAGACGAGCGTCTCCTCCCCGGCGTGGAGCACAAATCCGTAG